>WFZU01000052.1 GCA_015489405.1 Bacteroidales bacterium | reverse complement strand
TATTTTGACTCCTTAAAATCCCGTTTTACTTTCTCCCTCTCTTATCCAATTTATTTCTCCCTCTCAAGGATTCCGTCATGATCGCCGACGTCGTGAAGCTTCTCAAAAAAGAGAACGGAAATATCGCCGACATGCAGAATAATCGTCCGCTCGTCGTCATAGGGAACTCTCCTTTCAAAATCTATCTCAAGGGCCCATACAAAAGCCAGGTTTTGACGGATATTGTTTTTTACGACGAAAAATACGATACGAGACGCTACGCCAGGAACGTCCATCTTGAGACTCTCAATATTTTTCAGCCCAACTCCGTTCTCTACAAGGGAAATTTGACTTTATACGGAGAGTACAGAAGCATTGCAGTCGATTTTGAGAAGGCAAACGAAAAAGCTTACCGAATCGGTTCTTTGGACGAGGATCTTCGGACGAAGATCTCAAACACGCTGGTGGTAAGCGACTGGGATTACGTCAGAATCGTCGAGAGCGGAGGTATCAAGACAATTATTCCCGCGTACGCGATAGGGAATTTCTTCTATTATCCGAACTCCTATATCAAAAGAGCGTTCTTCGCCCAAAGCATGGAGGAGACTCTGGTAGAGAAGGGTCTGTCCGACTGCCGGGAGGGGGCGATATGCTTCGCCTACGGAGTCAAATTCACGAAAATCAATGTGGTTCTCTCCTATCTCTATCATTGTGATTCGAGAGCCTCCGTCTATTTTTACAACGCTTTCTCTTATTTTATGAAAGAGCCCGTCAAGAAGTTTTTCGACAAAGCTCTGCGGACAACGGAACGTGATTACGTTCTGCAAAGTCCCGGATTTGCTTTTCCTCTCGTAAGCGGAAGAGAAAACGTGGCGGAAGTTCTGTTCAGGGGGACGTACTTGGACGAAAAAACCTTTCTGGTCTACGAGATAGCCGACGTCGATTTCAAAAGCCTGCTTGGAAAAGAGAGGCTAATTGGCTTCTACGAAGGAAAGAAAAAATCGAAAACCGTTTCGATGAGCGGGTTTTCTCAAGGAAAAGCGGATACGGAGAATATTTCCCATACCGCACCGCACAGCTTCAAATTTGAGCAGGGAGACAAAGCTTTTGCGGAGAAAGGAAGAGAGAGTATAGACGATCTGATCGTAGAGAAAGGCAAGGCCGTGTGCAGAGGTGAAGCGCTATATAGGATTCCCGTAAAAAAATCTTTCAAAGCGAGCGAAGGAGTAAGCCTCAGTGACGTGAAAGATCCGAATTCAAGATACGCAAAAGGGCGCATTTACAAGTTGTCGTTTGATTTCAAAGAGGCGATGAAACTCCTGGAGCGTCGTCTGGGAATAAAAGGCAAATTTGAAAACTTCCCGGATTTTTTTGGATTTTTGTTCTGGCGGAACGGAAGAAACTATTTTGTTCTTGAACTGAAATCGGTAGAGGCGCAGACTTATCTATTCAGTGCAAAAAAGCCTATCGAATATGAAACGTTAGCAAATGAAACAGTACTTGCCAGAAAGGGAAAAATAGGCAAGACTCTGAATTCCTTAGAAAAAGAGGTTGAGAAAAAGGGAATCCGGTTTCATACGCCGCAGAAACATACGGGAGAAAGTTTGGAGAAGTGGGTGGAAAGACTGAGTAAAAAGTTATAGATATTTTAACGGTACAAGGGGAGAGCTTTTGATTTAATTTTACAACTTAATGTATTAATTGATGCAATTGAGGCAGCAAATCTGTTTTGCTTATGACAATCAACAATTTCTCCAAAAGACTTTTTGGCAAAAAAGACAAAATCCTCAACCAAAACATAAAACATTAATGCAAACTGCAACATCTCGCCCTGGCTTTTGTTCCATGTTTCGCTATAATTAACTAAATATGCTCTTATGCGTGAAAAGAATAATCATATTATCAGAATAATAAAATTTACTAGCGTGTCAAAGATATATAACATGAAAACAGAAACCGTAAAGCTGAGACCACGGGCATCTTCCCTTGTTGAATCATTGAGGGATATAGGATATTCTTTCGAAAGTGCTGTTGCAGATATAATTGACAACAGTATTACTGCAAAATCGCAAAATATACATTTGTTTTTTGATTATGACGAAGAGAGTAAAAACATTAAGTTTGCAATTGCGGATGACGGTATAGGCATGGACTATGAAACGCTTTTGGAAGCAATGAGACCCGGTTCAAAAAATCCATTGGAAAACAGGGATAAAAATGATTTGGGAAGGTTTGGACTGGGTTTGAAAACAGCATCTTTTTCACAATGCAGAAAACTGACTGTCATTTCAAAACAAAAAGGCAAAATACACGCTGCAAGATGGGATTTGGATTATGTTGCCGAAAAAGAAGATTGGGAATTGCTGGTTTTGTCTGAGCCGTATCTGAAAAATCTCTATAAAATCGAATTTCTCCACAAAACCGATTCCGGCACAATAGTTATATGGGAAAACAATGACAGGTTAATTGAAGACAGAAGCCGACTATCGAAAGAATATATATATGAGAAAATGAGACATTTGAAAAGTCATCTTGAATTGGTTTTCCATCGTTTTCTGTCCGGGAAAGAGAAAATAAATATTTTTATAAACAACAAACCCTTAAAACCGCACGACCCATTCCTCACAAATCATATGACAACCCAGATACTTCCTGAAGAGACTATTGTTTTGGACGGAGAAAAGATATGTGTCCAACCATATATTCTGCCTCATTTCAGCAAACTGTCCAAAAAAGAATACTTACAGATGGAGTGCAGCGGCGGTTATCTTAAAAATCAGGGATTTTACGTTTACAGAAACAAAAGACTGCTTGTTTCCGGAACATGGTTCAGACTAGTGCCACAGAGTGAGCTGTACAAGCTGGCGAGAATAAGAATAGATTTGCCCAATGATATGGATCACCTGTGGAAGATAGACATTAAAAAATCCACTGCTTCCCCGCCTCCTGCGGTAAGAGAAAGATTGAAAAAAATAATAGAAAAAATTACCGGCTCTTCCAAAAGAGTGTATTCGGCACGAGGACACAGAAGTGCCAAAGTTTCCAATGCTGTCTGGCAGAGGGAAGCTTCCAAGGGTGAAATAAAATATATTGTAAATAGAGAGCATCCATTGTTGGCAAATTTTTATAAGGGCCTGGGATCCAAACAAAAAAAACTGTTTTCAGAAGTTCTTGACCTTATAGAAGAAAATATACCAAAAGATATAATTTTCAATGACATGTCTGCAAGGCCAAAAGACATTAAAAACGGAGAGATTGCAGATGAAGATTTGGAAAATAAAGTCACAGAATGGATCAAAGAGGGAATAATAGATACCGACAATGCAGAGGTTCTAAAATATACAGAGCCTTTTAACAAGTATACAAAATCCTGGGAAGATTTTTTGAAGAAATACAAGGAGTTGAATTGAAAGAGTGTATAA
>WFZU01000051.1 GCA_015489405.1 Bacteroidales bacterium | reverse complement strand
TAAAACCTGTGAATCACCCGAAAAATCATTCGTCATAAAATGATAGAGCATATTGGCAGGCAAATAGTTCACCAATTCCACAACCTTGGATTTTGCCAATTGGAATGCCTGTCCCTCATCGAGCGTTCCTTCCATACTAAAAGAATTGTCCAAATAAATAAGTGAGACCTTTGAAACGGGGATTTTGTTTTTTCCGGGAAAATAAGGTTGTGCAAATGCCAAAACCAACAATATTACGGCAAGGATTCTAAACAGAAGGACAAGCAACTTTTTGAGTCTGGATTGTTTTTTTGTCTCCTGTTTCAATTCTTTGAGAAAAGCGACATTGGAAAAATATTCTTTCCTGAACCGGCGAAAATTAAACAAGTGTATCAGAATGGGAACACTTACCAAGGTCAAAGCCCATAGAAATTCAGGATGTACAAATGACATATTTTTGAAATTAAGAATAAATATTACGGAATACGTTCAATTTGTGCACCTAATCGACGCAGTCGCTCATCGATATGCTGATAGCCTCTGTCAATCTGTTCGATGTTATCAATAATGCTTTCCCCATTCGCCGACAAGGCGGCAATCAACAAAGCAACCCCGGCACGAATATCGGGTGAAGACATCCGGATACCGCGTAACGGATATTTCCGGTCCAATCCGATAACCGTAGCACGGTGCGGGTCGCAAAGAATAATCTGAGCGCCCATATCAATCAATTTATCTACAAAGAAAAGCCGGCTTTCAAACATTTTTTGATGTATCAGTACACTCCCCTTGGCTTGAACGGCAGTTACCAAGGCGATACTAATCAAATCCGGCGTAAACCCGGGCCAAGGAGCATCCGCAATAGTCATAATGGCACCATCCATAAAAGTCTCCACCTCGTAGTGTTCCTCGCCGTGGACGAGTAAATCTCCTCCTTGAAATTCAAAACGGATTCCGAGACGCCTGAAAATCTCCGGAATGATTCCTAACTCCTTTTCAATCACTCCTTTGATACGAATATCCGATGCCGTCATTGCTGCCAAGCCCATAAAACTTCCCACCTCTATCATGTCCGCCAACATCCGGTGAGAGGTTCCCTTCAAACGTTGCACTCCGTTAATAATCAACCTGTTGGATCCAAGTCCTTGAATGTCAGCCCCCATAGAGACCAACATACGGCTGAGCTGTAAGATATAGGGTTCCGTAGCTGCGTTGAAAATAATAGTCTCCCCGGGGGTCAGCACCGCCGCCATGATAAGATTGGCAGTACCGGTTACCGAAGCTTCATCCAACAAGATGTAATCGGCACGCATCTGACTCCCGTCAATATCATAGGCTTGTTTCTGCTCATCGTAGGTAAAAGCGGCATTGAGTTTTTTCATTCCCAAAAAATGGGTATCCAAACGCCTTCTGCCGATCTTGTCTCCTCCGGGTTTAGGGAGATAGGCTTTGCCAAAGCGACCCAACAAAGGTCCCATCAACATCACAGATCCCCGCAACCTACCGGCTTTCCGGTAAAACTTTCCGGTATAGAGATAATCTAAATTTACCTCCTTCGCCTGAAACAGATACGTGTCTTTTCCTTGCTTTTCGACCCGGACCCCAAAATCTACCAAAATATCTATCAAACGGTTGACATCCAGAATATCCGGTACATTCTGCATCAAGACCTCTTCCTCTGTCAAGAGTACCGCACAAATTACTTGCAGGGCTTCATTTTTCGCTCCCTGCGGAACAATTTCGCCCGAAAGCCGGTTCCCACCTATAATTTTAAATGATGACATACATTTTTTTGCTGCTAATGTACGAACTATAATTCCCGCTTTCGCTACAAATCACAAAAACAATTAACAGAGTTTTCAACAATGATAATAAGCAAAGAAGAGGCAAATCCGTAAACGCTATCAAATATAGCTATTATCAATTTCTCCGGCGAAATTGCTTTCCATCATAATTTTGGTGTTTTCGTACGGAATATTGGCTATGGTCCACATCAATTTGGTGGCAGTAGCTTCGAGGCTCATATCATAACTTTGAATGATATTGCTTTTTTTAATACCCGGACCGACCCCATAGAGTCCTATATTTGTTTTCCCATTGAGACATTGGGTTTTGACTACAACCGGAATCCGGTTTTTGTGTGCATTCCGGAAGACTTCCGTATAATTATCGGGAATATTCCCACTACCGAAAGCTTGAATAATAAGCCCTTTAATACGTTTTTCCGTAAGCCAAAAGCTCAAATCCGTATAATCACTGCCGGGAGCCAGCGTAATAATAGCAATATCCGGGTCAAATTTATGCGAGAGTACGGGATAGCGGTGATGTCTTCTACTGATGTTTTTATTCAGCTTAATATCCAAACGAATAGAACCGGCATCGTCGGCATTCACGGTACGGAAGGCATCCAGTTCGGATTCGGAAACTTTGGTCGCACGGTTTCCTTGAATGATACGCTCATCGAAAACGATGTAAACTCCCGAAAGATTTTTCACCGCCAAACGGACGGCATTTATATAATTGAGACGGGCATCCGTTTCCAACTTCGTACCCGGAATTTGTGAACCGGTTAAAATTATGGGTTTCCCTACGTCTTTCAAAGCAAACGAAAGTGCAGAAGCCGTATAAGCCATCGTGTCCGTGCCATGCGTAATCACAAAGCCATCATAAAAATCGTATTTCTCATAAATCAAAGAAGATAATCTTTCCCACACCTTGGAATCAACATTGGTACTGTCCATATTAGCGACAAATTCAAAATCGATATCGGCAATTTCCCTGATTTTCGGTTCCAAGCGGTGAAGAATCTCCATTGCTTCCTGTTCTTCTTCGGGCGGAGCAAATCCGTTTTGGGTTTCCTTCATGATGATCGTCCCGCCACAAAAAAGCACTAATACTCTATTTTTCATCCCTTTATAAAAGTATAACTGTTCACATTAGATTTGCAAAGGTAGTTTATTTTTGATTGACGGCAGGTGAAAAATAAAAATGAATAATTTCTTATTAAAAAAATGGATAATAATTTTGTATGTTAAAAAAATTGGTAATTTTGCACCCTTAACAGATAGTAAGGTCGGTTTGCCGAGTGGTTAGGCAACGGTCTGCAAAACCGTGTACACCGGTTCGAATCCGGTACCGACCTCAGAGGAGCTCCCGGAAAGAGCTCCTTTTTTTTTGAGGAAACAACTTTTGTTATCCAAAAGTATCAAATTATTTTTTCCGCCCCCCCCAACTTTTTAAACTGTTTCCATTTTCTTCAAATACATAGACCTGTCTCTTATACACATCTCCG
>WFZU01000050.1 GCA_015489405.1 Bacteroidales bacterium | reverse complement strand
ATTAGAATCAATAAAAATTATTTCCGTACCCTTAAAAAGACGTCCGGAAATCATTTCTTTTTTTGGATTTTTTCTCAAAAATAATCCGGATTTATCTTTGTGGATGTTTATTGAATAACACCAAAAACAGATATATCGTTTGAGATGCCGGTGTAACCGGTGTGTGTCTATAGCATTGAAAGTCCGGAATAGAAGATACAAGAACTAGGCTTGTGAGATACTCAACACCAAGTGAGTAGCTTCCTCCAATATAGTTTTGCGTATGGGCGGAACGCTTTATCGGACACTAACAAAAGAATGAATGAAAACGATTAATGCAAGGGAACTTTCTCTCCATCCCGGAAAGCCACGACAAATATGCCGGAGAATCCTTTGTTTGTCAAATCTTTTTTGTAGTTGTCGGCTTCTTCACGGCTTGCAAAGCTACCCGCGGTGTATATGTGTATTCCCGAAGGAGTAGTATGCTTGTGGATAGCAGTACCGGTTCTTTGTTGCATATCTTTTAGCCAGATAGCTGATTTCGCTTTGCTGAAAGCTCCCAATTGGATTTCATAGCTTATTTCTCCCGTTTGTGCCGGAATGGATTTTTGTGATGGAGGAGGGACAGGATTGTCCAGATGCATTTTCTCTCCATTGTTGTATCCTACGACAAAAGCACCGGAAGCGCCTTTGGCACGAATGGTATTAACTGCCGCCCGGGCTTCCTCAATATTTTTGTAGGGACCGGTGAAATAGCGAAACAGACCATTGGGTAGAATTTCGTACAAGAGGGGGCTGATATTGTATAGCTGAGCGCTTACCTTGGGTTGTCCGAAGGTCCCCAATTGGATGTAGTACAACTTTCCGCTGTTTTGTTTTACGTTCGTTTTATATTTCCCCGCAACGGTTTCCCCTTTTTGCGGAACAATAGATTCGGGAATTTTTGTTTGAGCAACTTCTCCGGCATTTTCTTGTGTCCCGGAAGCTTGGCTAAGGCTTTGTTTTTGCAAGGCTGTCGAGACCGGAATCTTTTTGCCGGATTCGAATGCTACGACGAAGGCTCCCGGAAATGATGCTCTAAGCTCATTTTTTGCTTGCTCGGCAGCTTTGTAGCTGGAATAATTTCCGGAAAACAAGCGGAAAAGGGATTTGCCGGGAATTTCTTCTTTGGACAGTTCCGGTACACCGGAAAACTTGTCAAGTTTTGTTCCGGTGCCGTAGGCACCCAGTTGTACTTTGTAGCGTATCCCTTCGCTATCCGTACCGGAATCCTTGATTTGAAGTCCGGCATCCTCTTCATTTCCGCTTGTCCCGGTGGTTGCTACGACTTCTTCATGAGTGGATTCTGTGGCAATATCTGTTTCTTGGTCTGCAATATTAGTTTCTTGCTTTTCGAGCTTTGTCTCTTCTACGTTCTTCTTCGTTTCCTTGCTGTTTACTATTCCGGTATTTTCTTCATTAGCAGGGGGTAAAGTCTCTTCGTCGGTTCCGGTATTTTCATTGTCCATACCGGCAATTTCGTCTTCTGCATAAGCTTGCTGCTCTCTAAGATCATTCACGATTTCCGTGAGGCGGTCTATTTCCTTTTGCTGCTCATTTATGGCTTTTGTAGCAAATGAGACAATGTCATTGCTCAGATATTTCTTTTGCTTTGCGGAAGAGGAAGTATTGATAAGTTTTTTATGACTGATGATTGCCATATTCATCAATTCATGGATATCTTTGGTCGATTGGAGATATTCTTCATCATCCAACATCTGACTCTCAACGGCTGCGTTGATTATTTGTATTTTATTTTCACAAAAACGATCCATCGAAAGCAAGTCTTGTTCGTGAGCGTCTGTGGCATTCTTTATGGATTGGATTTCCCCGGCGTAGGTGTGTAATGTGTCACCTTGTTGGAGGATTTGTTTGATGATATCGTAATTTTTGTGCACTTTGTTGTAGCGTTCCGCAGCGGCATCCAGTTGCATCGCTCCGGACAAAACGTTCAGCGTGTCTGTGATTTTTTGTGAAATGGTTTCCGCCTTCGCAATTTCCGTTTTCAATTTGGACGCTTCCTCAGCTTGATAGACGGCAAGGGCAGCATCTTTAAATTTGGTATTAAGACTTGCTTGGTCATCTTGTAGTTTTTTTGGATCGGACTCTTCATTGACTTTTTGACACAGGTCCAGATATTGTCTGTATAGCGCTTTGGATTGTTTCCCCTTATTGTATGCAATATGAACCGTTTGGTCTTTTTGATTGGTGAGCCGGGTGGTTTTTTCTTTCCATTGATTGGCGAAGAAAAAGGCACTGTCAACCATACGGTTGATTTTTTTCTTGTTGTTGATAATCCGGAGCGCATTTTCTTTGGCGGAAAGAGCTTTCTCCGGTGCCGCAGCAAGCGTGGAGTCTGCTGTCGTATCCGCGACTGCCGTAGAATCCTTTTGGACGATTGTTTCTGCAGGGGACTGAGGGGTGTCATCCGTTTTTGCCGTGTAGAATGTACGGTTGAGCAATGCACTGATACGGGGATTGAGTTTTACCTTATACACGGTGAGTTTCCCGTCATCATGGTAGCGGTCGGAAGTGAAATAAGCAATCCCTTGGTCCGGAAGAAAAAACAAAGCAAAGTCATTAAACGGGGAATTTACCGGAAGTCCCAGATGAGTCGGTTTGCTCCAATCCCCGGACATACTGTAGGTGGAACGAAAGATGTCTTGCTTCCCTATGGAGTGGTGTCCGTTGGATGTAAAATACAGAACGGAAAGATTGCCGGTAAGCGCGGGAAATTCTTCATCGCTTTCTCCGTTAATATAGTAATTTAATTTCTCGGCTTCGCCAAATTCTCCCTGACTGTTAATGGGAGCTCTGTAAAGGTCTTTTGATTTTGTTTTTTTATCATATTTTGCAAAGTAAATAAAATCTTTGGAAGGAGGGATATATGCAAGGTCGGTTTCGCTGTTTCCACTGTTCAGCTCTTCCGGAGTCAGAATCAGATTCCCATACTTTTGGGTGTCAAAGTCATATAGTTTGTAAAACGTTTGGTAGGTTGCTTCCCTTTGCCAGAGGATATTTTGAACGATATTCTGATGTAAGGTTACAGCTTCTTGGCAAGCCTGCAACCTTTTGTCAACGAGTTCTTTAATGCGTTTGTCAGTATTAGGGTTATGGGCGATCTTAGTATAAATCTGTATAGCTTGCTTGGTTTTGAATAGTTCTTCGTTGGCACGTCCCCAGTAGTAATCTATATCATATTCGTCCACATGACTGTCGAGTGCATATTTGATGGCTTGATAGGCTTTGTTGGGTACCGGATTACCGGTTTCGATAGAGCTAACCGCATACATATAGTTGATGTAGGGATCCTTTTCTTTATATTGGATTAGCTTATTCAGATAGGGCATAGCCTCCTCATAATAAGCCTTATTAAAAAATTTCTTTGCTTTCTTTTCGGTTTTTTCGACATCTTGAGCCCCCAAAAAACTGGAATAGAACGCTAAAAGCAGCAATATATACAGGACTTTCCTCATAAATCTTCACATTATCTTCCAAATGCAAAATTACTAATATGTGATAGATGTGCAAAAAAAGTTTTTATGCTTTTTTTTGCGGGAAAATTATGGTAATCTTACTTCCGTCACCGGGTTTGCTTTCGATGGAGAGTTCTCCTCCATGGTTTTTGATAAAATCGGTGATTATTTGCATTCCCAGTCCCGATCCTTTTTCGTTTTCCGTCCCTCTTTCCGAGAAATGAATCACTTTATTGGTAATCTTGTCAATTTTCTCTTGGTCCATTCCTACTCCGTTGTCCTTGACCTCTATAATGATATTGTCATCCTGTTCTTCCACGGATAAAAATATTTTTCCGCCCGGATGTGAATATTTTAGTGCATTGGATATAAGGTTCTGAATGATTGAGTTGAGTTGGGTTTTGTCAAAATAGCCCATAACATCTTGCGGAACATCGCTCTCAAGGCTAATGTTTTTAATATGGGCATACATAGCGAGAGATTTGATATTCTCTTCGATGACCGGATAAACAAGAATTTTTTCGGGATTGAACTGTATTTCTTCTTTTTGCGATTTCGCCCAGATGAGGATATTGTCTATCATATTGAATATCGAATCGATAGTCGGTTTCATGGACTTTTGCAACTCTACGATCTCTTCAAAATCCAATTGTCCCGAAAGGATAAAATCGGTAACACTTTTCTGCATAGCAATAATACTGCGGAAATCGTGGGCTATGAGGGAGAGTATTTTGCGTTGTGTTTCGCTTAATGTTTTTAGTTCCTCAGTGGTGCGTTTGATTTCGGTGATGTCCAGAATACTTTCTATAATTCCTTCAAAATTCCGTTGCTCGTCAAAAAGGGCGGATTTGCTGATGAGATAGTGGTTTTGTAAATAGTGAAATTCATAAGAAACAAATCCTTTTTCAATAACCTCTTTATCTTTTTCATCATGTACAGGGGCCGCTTTAAGTAATTCCGATGTTTTCTTCCCGATAATATTTTCTTTTGTTTCCTTGGCAAGTTTCTCGAAAGCTTTGTTGCAATCCCGGATAATATTATTCTTGTCTTTGAAAAAGACAGGGTTAGGAATGTTGCTCATCAATATTTTAATGAAGTTCAAGTTCTTGCTCAACTGCTCCCGGTATTTGATTTCATTGTCCACATTGATGAGTACCAGTACATATTGGGTTTCTTGTCCGGGAATCTCAATCTTGGATTGGGTCATTCTTACCCAAATATATTCTCCGGAATTGTCCCTTATTCTGATGTCTTTAAAGGAAGAAAGCTCCGGGGAGTAATATTTTTTGTCATCCGGATGGAGAAGCTCATAAAATGTGTAATTCCCGATGTCGCAAGTCTCCGGCAGGCTTAGCATGCGAAGGAATGAATTATTGCAAAACCGGATGATTCCTTTGGCGTCTATACTGACAACTCCGGCAAGGGTGTTGTCGAGATAGGCGCGGAGTTTTTGTTCATTGTCCTTGATTATTTTTTCGCTCTTTATTCTTTCACTAATATCAGTAGCGGTTACGAGACACACTTTCTCCCCGAAATAAAAACCGGGGTTGAAAGTGGTTAGTTTGGGGAAAATTTCCCCGTTTCTCCGCTTGCCCCAGAATAACATCCGGTTCGTTTCTCCGTGAAAAGCCGCTTCAAAGTGTTGGTGCACTACTTCCGGGTCGTTTTTGCCGGGAGCGGTAAGGAAATCCGGTGTCTTTCCTATAAACTCCTCTTTTTTGTACTGATACATTTTTTCGGCACCTTTGTTTACGTTCAAGAATTTTCCTTCTCTGTCTTGAATGTAAATAGCGTCATTAACACTGTCGAAGATATTGCGAAAAGTTTCTTCGGATGCTATAATCTTTGCTTCTTTTTCCTCTCTTTCGGTGATATCCCGCAGGTTGATAATCGTACCATGAATAAGTGGGTCTTTCCACAGCACTCTGGCATGGGCTTCCATGATACTCCAATTGTTTTCACTATCCAAAATACGGAATGTAAAAATTTCTGCTTTCTCATCACCGGACGCGACTAATTTATCTAAAATTTCTTTCACCGGGTCCACATCCTCCGGATGAATATAGGAAAAATCAAAAGTTTTTTCTTTTTCCGTAATACAATGTCCCAGAATATTCCGGCAGGAAGGGCTCCGGTAGGTAATCTCATTATTTTTGTTAATAATCACTATGATGTCTCGTGATTTTTCCAAAAGTTTTTCATAAAAAATATTCCGTTGTTTGATTTTTTTGTTACGTCTCAAGAATGTTACGACCAATAGTATCATCAAGAGAATGATGAATAAGAGTAGGAAGAAAAGCGCTCTGGAAAGTTTTCTTTGTTTATGGATGAGTGCAATATTTTTTTCTTGGTTTATCAGTTCTTCACTATATGCATTTATTTTCTCTTCCAATTCGGCGGGGATGATTCCGGATTCAGCTTCCTCATCATCCAGTTCTTGCTTGTTTTTGACAAAAATATCCAGATAGTGGTATGCACTGTCAACATTATTTTGTTTTGCGTAAGCCTCTGAAATAAGTTGATTGATTTTATTATTTTCATAGTTTATGTCCTTGTTGCGGATACTTCTTTTGAGGTACTTAATGGCCAGTGGATATTCATTCCGTAAAAATGCAATTTTCCCTTTTATCTTATCGGCTACGCTTTGAAAACTCTCTTTCTCTTGCCCTTTCAATGAATATTTTTCAGCGATTTTCAGGTAATATTCGGCTGAGTCAAATTTTTTCATTTGAACATAGGTTGAAGCAATCATAGCATAAGTATAATAGGTAGCTGCATGAGGATTGTCTTTTTCTATCTCCAACACCTTTTTGTAATAGTACAAGGCACTGTCCAATTGTGAATTGGTCTGGATTTTAAGAGTTGCTATGTTATGTAAGGCAATAGCAATATCTTCCTTTGATTTGTTTTGCTGTGCATAATAAAGACTTTTGCGGTAATACTTGAGAGCCTCTTTAAACTTTTGTTGGGAAGAGGAAAGATTCCCTAAAAAGAGATTGATTTCAGAAAGCCTGTCTTGAACATTTAATTGGCGAAAAAGTCTTTCAGCAGACTTTAAAAATTGATATGATTCGAAATACTCATGGATTTTCATAAATCCATATCCGAGAATCTCCATTGCAGTAGCTTCGCGAATCGTATCTCCCTTTTGTTTGGCAAGATTCAGGACGAAAAACATCTCGTGAATCATAGGGTCGGTCTCGTCCAGAACATAGTATGTTTTCCCTAACAAATCTCTGATGTGCAGGGCTAAATCACTTACTGTGTCATTCCCCAGATTCGCTTTCGCTTTTTGTAGAAAGTAGATGGTGGAATCATAATTGTAGTTTTCGTATTGCCACCTTCCGAATGCAAAATTAATCAATGCTTGATGTTTCTCATTCCGGTCAATACTATTTAATTTTATTGCCATTTGATAGACCTTTTCATATGCGGCGGTATCATATTGACTTTCAAGGAGCGAATATAATGAGTCCACTTGCACATTTTCCTTTCCGGAAACCAAGCCGGGGATACAACCCGTAAGCATGAAAAGAATGAGAAATAAAACGTTTCGTCTCATAAAATCATTATTCAAAGCGCAAAAGTAAAGATAATTTTTGTTTGGATAAAAAATATTATATCCCCTTAATTTATTGACTCAAAGTAGCTTACTATTTTTATCGCTTCTTTGGCTGCACCCACATCATGTACTCTCAGGATATTCGCCCCCTTGAGCAATGCAATGGTGTGTATGATACTGGTACCGTTCAGGGCTTCTTGGGGGCTTGTTTCCAGTAATTTGTAGATCATGGATTTGCGGCTTACACCGGCTAATAACGGAAGATGGAAAGTGTGAAATTCCGGCAGATGTTTGAGCAATTGATAGTTGTGTGAGAGCGTTTTTCCAAATCCAAAACCCGGGTCAAGAATGACGTTTTCCGGATTCTTGAATTTTTGCAACTGCCTTGCGAAAAATGTTTTAACTTCTTCTACAACATTTTCATAATGAGGGTTTTGTTGCATCGTTTGAGGCTTTCCTTGTATATGCATCATGATGTAGGGAATGTGGTTTTTATCAATAAATGGAATCATCTTTTGGTCAAAAGTTCCACCTGAAATATCGTTGATAATAGACACCCCTTCATTCCAAAAAATTTCGGCTACTGCTTTCCGGAATGTGTCCAGTGAAAGCCGGATATCCGGAAAATGTTTCAAAATATTTTTGACGGCTTTGGACAGACGGGCTATTTCTTCTTTTTCGCCGGGAAGAGTAGCGCCCGGACGGGAGGAAACGGCTCCGATATCTATGATGTCGGCTCCTTCCGTAAGCATTTTTTCGACCTGTCCGAGATATTGTTTTTCTTGTAGATAGCGACTGCCGTCAAAAAATGAATCCGGAGTCAAATTTAAGATCCCCATGAGTTCTCTGTGTCGGCTGCTTCCTCCTCCCATACCTTCTTTTTCTGTGTTCATGATTATCGTATTTTTACCAGTTTCTGACTGCAAACAGACTTCTCCGAAGAAATCACAAAGAAATAAACACCGGAAGGGAGTTGCACTCCTTGGTCATTCTCCCCGTTCCAATAAAAATTATGGGTGCCGGTTTTCAGCTTCCCAAGGTATCCGGATTTGATAATGTTCCCTTGCAGATCAAAAATCTGTATTTCAATATTTTGTTCTTCTCTCAGCGTAAAATCTATTTTTATCTTGTCGCGAAAAGGATTGGGAAAAGACGCAATCGCAAAATCATTGCAGGCATTTCTTTCCACATCCCACAGCGTAAATTGCAGGGGAATATCAAGGTGTTTTCCGGCATGGTCAAATATTCGAAGAATGGCTTTTGATATCCCCTGAGCTAAGTCTTGTGTGTTAAGGTGGATTTTACAAGGAATGCTCTCTCCCCTTGCAAGCTTTCCATATCCGGGAGAAATTTTTGCCCAATCGACTGTATTATCCAGACTATCCACTATAAGCGTTGAGAAATAGATGTTGCCGTCACTTAGATTTTCAATAAATATGTTTTTTTCATAGCCGGTGCTCCCGAAAATAGAATCCTGAATACCGGTGGGAGTAATGCGAAGTACCGGATTTTCTGCTCCCGTTAAGGGAAATGAGATGTGGTCCAAAAGGGCATGTTCTGTAGAATCATTAAAAAAACTTAACCAACGAATCGTTTCTTGTCCTTTATTTACCGGAAAAATTTTTGTAAACCAGTCCCCGTATCCGGTGCAAGCTTGGGGTGATGAAGAACCATTCTTATAGAATAATTGCACCTCCGGTGAATTGAGAAAATAATAAAATTCAATATTCCCCGGTACGAGAAAATTTTCTTTCAGGCTTAATTCGGAAATCCCATATTGGTTGTATTTCGATTGTGCGGCATACTCCCCGTCAAAAGAGTTTGTCGAAACTATAGACCATGAGTTTTCCGAGTAGCTTGAAGAAGTTTGCCAATGAAATTGACTGAAATCCCCGGTTTCAAAACTTTCCGTGGCCTTGCCTGCGACCAGTATTACGCTTTGAATAGAATGATAACCTCTTTCGTTACTGATACTGATATTTACCGGAAAGAAAAGTTCTTTCGCAGCATTTTCATCAATAGAGATATTAAAAAGCACCTGCTTGGTCTCTCCGGTACGTAAACTGTCGATTAATCCTTCGGATATATTCAAAGTTACGTCTTCACTCGGGGAATATGCATGAATACTTATGTCTTGGACAGGAATGACTCCCGTATTTGTAATGTCTATCAAAATATCTGCTACATCTCCCGGACTCAACGTGCTGTCATTATCATTGACCACTTTGTTAAAACCGGCTTTCAGTATAGGAGAAGTAGCCCGGAAAAAGAATTGTTTTTCCCAAGATTCCCCCGCTTGGGTTTCGAGGATAGCATTTATGTTGAAACGAAGTGAAGCAGGGATGTTTCCGGCAATAACAAATGTAAAAGCATCTTCAATTTCCTTTGATTCGCCGGTGTCAAAATCACCCAACTCAAGTTCTTCTGTCTGCAATTTGATATAGGGAGATGAAGACCGGATTTTTAATTTTACCTTACTTTCGGGAAGCATTCCCTTATTTTCGACCTTGATTTTTATGGCGACCGTATCTCCGTATCCCAAAATAGAGGTATCGTAAGGGTTTCGCGTCGAAAAGTCCGTTATCTGCAACAGACTGAATGCTTCGGATGAGAAAGAAAGATTTTTTACTGCTTTCAGATTACTTGCATCCCGTACTTTTATTCGCATACTTTTATCCATGTATTCTTCTTTGAACATTCCCGAGAGTATCCCGCCGGGAGACAATTGCAAAGAGTCCAATTCCAATGCAGGAGGACTAAAGCGGATAAAATAGTTGTCCGGAATTTCCGGAAAAGTACTGTTCTGCGTGAATTGATAGAGTCCGTCTTTGCCGGAAGAGAGCCCTGCAATCCATTGTGTAGTCTCAAAAGCGGTTTCACCATACGAAAAACCGATTTCCCCGTTTTTGTATAACGTTAACGAAAAATTTAAGACCGATGAAGGTTCGTTCGAAATATGGGATTTCCAGCGGATACAAGCCGAATCACTATTGCCCTGATACCGGATTTCTTCGCTGACGATAGTGTCCTTTGCATCCGAGAGGAGAAAAGGAGCGATTACTTTATTCTCTTGAAAGAGTTGATAAAAATGGGAATATTCATCTGTCAAATACTCATCGAAATATACATACCCTTTTTCGGAAATGTTAAGTTGGTGATACTTTTCTCCGTAAAAAGGAAAGTCAAATTCGAGGTTCTGAAGAATTAAGGTGTCTTCATAGTTTGTCCCGTTAATAGGAATAAATTCCCGGGAACCGGTCTGTACGGTATAATTCTTATCGATGGTGTAGAAATAAGGAGGAGTGCCCCCTTTTGCTTCTACCTGATAATAGTACTCTTGTCCTGCCGTTGCACCTTTGAGTATTTCTGTGGTGATATTTGGTGCATCATATTCTACAGTATGATCTATCCAAAGGCTTGTAGTTCCGTTTTCAAGAGGAATATGGGATTGTGAACACGGGATTTCTTTCTCTCCACCGGTGTAGTCCATCAATGAAAAACCAATGATTTCTCCTTCGTCTTCATCCTCCGGGTCATTTTCATCCACGAGCAGAAAAAATCTTGCTTTAGTCCCGTTCGGAATCATATCCATCATAGGGCTAATGTCCAGTCCGAACTCTATGGTTTTATCATACTCGTGATTGCCTCCTTGCATATAATGATTGCCTCCCTGATAGTTTAAGATAGGAAACATCATTACATAATCCGGTTGGGTAGCATTGAGATTCGTAGAATATCCCATTCTTACCCTCAACTTTCCTCTATGGGTGTATTTGATAGTAATCTTTGCCGTAAGTTTTGGTTCCGTGTTTTCTTTTACGTACTGGACATAAACTTCACTATTCCAAATCCCGTTTTTTATGGAACCGTTCACCGGAATAGAGTCTACACAAGACCTGTAAGTCATATAGTGAAAACCGTTGTCGCCATTGCCTACCCCCCAAGAATTGGCAAAAATAAATCCTCCTATTTCCCTGTCTTTGAGGTTTATCTGCCCATCCCCGTTAATGTCGATATCGTTGGTATATAATCCGTCCCCGTTATAATCCCAACGAATAGAATCATTGTAGCCACAGATCGTCATGGCATGAGTCGGCTCCCCCCAATAGGTAGTAACATGTTTTCCTGCTTCCGGTGTTCCTTCGGGCAAGAGGTCCGGCCCGGGCACGTTGGCGTAAAAATTGGCTACTCCACCGTATGTAGAGCCGTCCAAATGGTCAAAAAGCCAATATTTCAAGGTCTGAATTCCTTCCATAGTGGAAACGTCAATACGATAAACCTCTTGCAAACGGTTTTTCATCGCTTGATAATATTTATCGTAGCCGCTCATCCAATATCTTCCATAATAGGTTTCGTCATTGCCGTAGGGTCCGACAAATCCTCCAAAAGTTTTGATGTTAGGAGTTCCTACTGATTTAAGCACCTCAAAACTGTGCATAAAACTCACTCCGTACCAACCTTCACCACCATTTTCCCAATTCCACGCAAAATGCGGAGGATATTGTGTCATGGAAGAGTTTGAAGCCAGTCCTCTCAATCTGTTTATTTCATAGGTGAAAGCATAACCGATAGCGGATGCTTGACCACAAGAAGGTCCTTCTTGCATAAAAATGGGTCTGAAAAATGGTAATCGTGAATTGTCTAACACCGGAGGCAATTCCGGGGCTTTAGCCCCTTTATATCTATCCGGAAGTTTCAATATGGGTAGATTTAGTAAAGTCCGTTGGGCGCTTTCCCTTAGAAAAATCGTGTTAGCTGTTTTAACTTCCTGATTATTTGCAATGTATGGAGTAAACAACAAGAGTAATAAAAGAAAAAATAACTTCGTTTTCATGAACGCTTAAATTTTTTGCAAAGATAGTGTTTTCTCAAAAAAAACCTTGCTTATAACAATAAAAGTTCTTTTGTATTTTTTTTCGTTGCAAAGCATTATTATTGTAATTTTGTGCGGAATAAAAAATATTTACTTATGAGTTTATTGAATAGTTTGTTAGAGAACAAGGAATTGCTTGGCGCAGTAGCTTCGCAATTAGGTACGGATGAGAATAAAGCCGGTGGAGTGGTGAGTAGTTTAGGCGCTGAATTGCTGGGAAAAGTGAAATCCAATATTGCCAGTCCGGATGTTGATTCATCGGGCTTGGAATCCTTGATAAGTGGAGGTAATTTCGGCTCCCTTCTTGAGAATGCCTCTTCGTTTTTGGGTTCTCCCGATGTGGAAAGTAGCGGGATAGAGGCTTTGAGCCATATTACAGGTTCCAAAGACGGCAGTAGAGCGGTAGCGGCTAAGGTAGCTGAGAAAACCGGTTTTGACCTTTCTTCCATTAAAAAGTTGCTTCCTATGATAGCCCCCATGTTGCTAGGTGCCTTATCTAAAAAATCCGCCGGATCAGGGGGTAGTTTGCTGTCTATGCTCGACCAAGACGGAGACGGTGATACGGATTTGGGAGACATTATGGGCTTAGCCAAAAATTTATTCTAATCCGGGAATGATTTAGTGGGCATTGATGAACCCCAAGGGGCTCACAATGCCCATTTTTCTTGTATCTCCCACGAAGCTCTCACCTTAATCGTTTTGGAGAAGTGGAGGACTTTCTCAGCTTGGTGATGCAGGTGATAGTTGCCGGGGTCCCAATGCCCGTTGGCATTTTTATCTATGATGCAACGCAGTTTGTATTCGCCGGCAGGCAAAAGTTTAAAACTTACGAGCGTGTCGTTTTGGACAATTTTTTGGCGGATACTTTTCCCTTTTTTGTTTAGCAATTGGATGATTTTCGGGAAATGATATTGATGCTTTATCTGCAAGGATATGCTACCGTAATCTTCTTCCGTTTTTTTCTTAAAAACAAATCCGCTACTGTCATTTTCTTTTTGCCGTATGTCGGTAAAAGCACCGGCTGTCATAATCATTTTGTACGGCATTCCTGCTTGAATTTTTGCACTTACGGAAAGCCGGGTTTTTGCACTGTCAATCCATCGCAGGGAGTAGGGGAGTGGTATCGAATCTTGAAATAATGAAATCTTGGAAGTGTCGAAACGGACCACCGGATAATTGAACGCCAAGATAAGATTGGTATCCGGTCGTAAGCCGTTTTTTTGCAAATTGCTACTTACGAACAGTTTTTTTCCTAACTGCTTCCCTGCGGGTATTATTTTTATCTTCAGACTGTCCACTCCTACGCTTTTGTCCGTTATCAATAGGGAAAGGCTATCACTTTTTACGGGAGAAAACCAAAAATCCAAACTGTCCTTCGTTGCATTCGTGCGGTAAAAATAGACGATGGTGTCGTTGTTTTCAAGAAGTTTAAGATGAGGAGCATTCAGAGGAAGTTTATAGACGATGAGGATGTGGTTTTCTTCTTTCAATTTGGCACTTTGCAATCGTTGTATGCTGTCTCTTTCTTGAAAAAGGTAAAGGTCAATGCCGGGGGGGGCAAGATTCATCGAATCTCCGGATGCCGGATAATGGAGGTTGATGAGGCTGTCCGCAAATGCAATTTCTTCCGAAGGAAGATCGTAGCGGTAATTTCGATTGTCATCTTTCAACCCGAACAAAAGATATTGTCCTTGGGCAATATTATCAATGTGGTACTCTCCGTTTTTGCCGGTACGACTGAGATAGGTTGGCTTTCGCAAGAGCGGGAGCGAATCGGGGGGCAAAGTGTCGTTTGCTTGCAGACGGTAGAGCATAGCAAGGATATTTTCCTCAGGGCTTCCTTCCAAGGCATCGGTTACCTTGCCTCCGATAGATAACGAGTCCACAAAATCTCCGGTGGAGAATACGTATTTGAAATTAGGGATAGCGTTGTTCTCCGTGATGTCGGCAAGGGCTTTTCCAAAATAGAGCGTGTAGGTAGTGTTGGGGAGTAGAGGTCCGCTGATATTGATATGCAGGCGTTTTCCCCTGACGGAAATTTCCGGTTTGGTCTCCATCGGGGGAGAAATGACCAATTCTCCGGCTACGTTGTTGAGTTTGATGTATTCATTGAAATAAAGATTGACAGTTTGCGGGACAAAGTGCGTTGATTTTTGTGCCGGAATCGCTTCTATGAGCACCGGTGGTTGTGTGTCTTTGGGACCGCCGGTTAATTGGGATTCGGAAGCACATTTTGCCAGAGAAAGCAATAGGGAAACCGGCAAAAGGTAGTATAATATTTTTCGCATTCCTTGTCTTTTTTAGCGCAAAAGTACGTTAATATTTATAAAGCGGGTAGATTTTTTTCGGGATTCGTTTTCGCCCATAAAAAAAGCCCCGCTTTTGACGGGGCTTTTTCAACAATATTTTCAAATAATCCTTTATTCCGTGCGAATATCCAGTTCGTCAATAAGGTTATGAGCGCCGGCATATTTATCGATAATAAACAATACGTAGCGAATATCCACAACAATCGTCCGTTGGAGATTAGGCTCGAAAGCAATGTCTCCGCTCATCGCCTCCCAGTTACCGTCAAAAGCGAGTCCCATTAATTCGCCTTTGCCATTGATGGTCGGGCTTCCGGAATTACCTCCGGTAATATCATTGTTGGTAAGGAAACATACCGGAAGTGTTCCGTCGGAGTTAGCATAAGAACCGAAATCTTTGCTTACCAATAAGTCGTGGAGCTTAGGGGGAACGACAAACTCAGGATTGGAGTTGTCTTCTTTTTCCAGTATCCCGTACCCATGAGTTACGAAATCATAGTGTTTGGCATCGGCAGGATAATAATCCAAAATACTACCGTAGGTCATACGCAAGGTGGAATTAGCGTTCGGATAGGGTACCAGTTTGGGGTCCATTCTTCGCAATCCTCTGATATAGACGTGTTTCCCGTTTTCCAGTACTTGTATTCCTGCCCTGTATCTTACCATCGTAGCCCCAATGGATTGGTTGATAGCATTTTGAAACTTGATTGCCGGGTCTTTTTTGAGTTTTTTGTAGCTCGGATGTTCCAGAAAACTCATCATCTTTTCCTTGGAGGCAAACATGGATTTAGCATACAGTTTCTCTACAAATTTTTCAAAATCACCATTGTTTTTTTGGTATATAGCAAGGACTTCGGGCACAACCTCGGAGGCATCTATGCTTTGCATATAATATTCCAACATGCTTTTTAGCAAATCTTTGTCCAAGGCCATATCGTATTCACCGAGGATTTCATCGATAGTCGTTTCAATTTCTTTTTTTGCCTCTTCCGGAATAGCGGTAAAATATTTTTTACCTTTTGAGGACTTCTCAATGTATGGGGCAAGGTGCTGGTAAAAGACATTGACAAAATCAAAGAGTTCGGGGCTTGTCAAACCGAGACGGGCAAAATACAGAGGTCTCACCGTAGAGCTTAGATTCTTGTAACCGGTTTCTATATCGTCCAGCGCCTCAATGTATTTGTCGGCATCTTTTTGCGTTTTTGCCCATTGCAGATATGCTTTTTCGATAGCTCGTTTCTTATCACTGACGTGCAATCTTTTCAGACCTCTGATTTGACCGATAAAGTATTTCCAACTGTTGGAGGTGGAGGCTTTTTTGGAAGCGTATTTTATCCGTACTTCGGGGTCGGCATTCATGTGACGGTCATAAACTTCCAATTTTTTCCCGAGGACATCTACGATAGTAGGTCCGAAATCATGGATGTTGTAATCCACTCCAAATGAGGTTTTATACCGGTCGGTACTTCCCGGAAATCCCCATATCATCGCAAAATCATTCTTCTTGCGTTCTTTTTTAGAGATAGGGAGAAAGTGTTTGGGTTTCAGCGGAATATTTTTGGGAGAATAGGTTGCCGGACTTCCGTCGGGAGCCGTATAGATACGAAAAACGGTAAAATCTCCGGTATGGCGGGGCCACATCCAGTTGTCCGTATCTCCTCCGAATTTTCCGATGGCAGAAGGAGGTGCTCCGACCAAGCGTACATCTTTGTACACTTTATACACAAACATATAAAACTCATTGTCATCATAAAATCCTTTAATGACCGGATTGAATTTGCCGTTTTCGCTATTGCGTTTTTCTATGCGATCGGAGATCTTTCCGATTATCTCTTTCCGCTCACTGAAAGACATCGTATCCGACAAATAGGGGAGAATGCTGTCCGTTACGTTTTCCATTCTTATCAGAACGGAAGCTGTAAGTTTTTCATTTTCCAATTCCTCTCCTTTGTTATAAGCCCAAAAACCGTCCTTAAGGTAGTCGTGCTCCAAGGAGCTGTGATTTTGAACTGCATCAAAACCGCAATGGTGATTGGTAAATACCAAACCTTGGTCGGAAACAATCTCACCGGTACAGAAAAAACCTCTCGGTTTTTCATTATTGGAAAGTCCGATAATGGCATCTTTCAGACTGGAATGGTTAATGCTATACAACTCTTCGGGAGTGAGTTGTAATCCTTTGGCTTTCATGTCTTTATAATTAAGCCGTTTGACAAACATCGGAAGCCACATCCCTTCATCGGGAAGAACTGCGGAAAAACTTTGCCAAGTCATTCCCAGCATCAAAGCAAATACTAAAAGTGTTTTTTTCATTATGAATTTAATTTTTTAATTTTTTTGCAAAGGTCTAATATTAAGTTTAATAAAAAATATTTTTTCGATAAAAAATAGAATTATTTCTCAGGCTGTTTTGATCCTCCGTGGGTATAAATCCGGGCGGGATTTAATGAAAAAGTACATCATATCCTTGTTTGAACGTAACATCCACGGGGATGCCTGCTTGCGTCAGCCTGTCCAGATCTTTTTGTAAGTCTTGTTTGATAATTCCTTGTTGGCTAACCAGTTTTTTCGCTCCCTCATAATCTCCGTCTCCTTGTAGCTTGAGAATGATTTGGGTCAGTTGGGTGGCAGCTGCTTTCATTTTCTCGAAATCAATAGCGTAGGTGCCGTCTTCATTTTTAGTGAATGCGCCTTTTTCTTTGAAAAAGTTGAAGCGTATCATATTGGCTTTTCCATGAGCCGAGGAGGCTCCGAAACGTACGGAGCGGAAAATACTTGCCATGAAGGTAACATAATTATCCATCAGTTCCACGTCCTTGTATTCGCCCATTTCATTAAGTTTGGTCACCAAGTAAAGCCCCAATATATCTGCTTTCCCTTCTTCGAGCGCCGAATATTGCTCTTTGAGGGCTATGCGTGCGGTGCCTTTTCCGTTGATAGTATTTTTGACGCCCATTCCGTGTGCCACTTCGTGGAACATAGTATTGGCAAAAAAGGCATCAAATTTAATATGTTTTCGTTGCCCGGGGGCGATGAGGATATTGGCAATGGGAACAAGGATTTTCTCAAATTTTGCACGCATAGCATTTTTGAGTTGCAGTTTGCGACTCCCCTTTTGCAATTGAACACGTTCGTCATTAGGAAGGTTGATGGCGATGGTTTTGCTTCCGTTGTTGCAATCGCCGGCATAATAAACGGCATCGTAAGCATTGAGATCTACATTGGAGCCGGGAACATCTTGTTTGTATTTGGGGTCAACCGGCAACTCTTTTTGAAGTTGCGGCAAAAATTTAGCATATTTTTGAAGTCTTTCGCTCCAGACACGGTCCTTGATGAGGATGAAAGATTCAAAAGCCGTTTTGTATCCGAACAAAGCATCCGTGTAATTTTCGATGGGTCCGACGACGAAATCAATATCGTTGTCTTGGACATCCAACCAAGCCATATCACTCTCAAAATAGTCATCTGTCCGCAATGCTTTCGCCCGCAGTTTCAGATATTTTCCGAAACTTTGGTTGTCTGCCAAAGCCGCAGCCTTCTCCAACAATGTAGCGGCTTTCTCGATGGCTCCGGCATAGGCTTCGTGATACCATTGAACCTGCAGATTGCCTTTGGTATCCCGTTTTAGTATGGTATATTGACTTTTTTTATCCTTATTTTCAAACTTCTCAAATTCTTCCTTGGTCATGTCATGGGGGTAAAAGTTTGCTCCTGCGGGCTTGGGTCCCCAGCCTTTCACAAAGGGTTTGAGTCCGTCCAATTCATCCCAAGGTCCGTAGTTGATAATCGCATATTGCTTTGTCGCCGGATCTTTTATCGACTGCAAAAATGCCTTTTTATCACCTAAATTCTGTTGCCAGTACAGATCGTCCATGATCTGCGCAACTTCAAAAAGATATTTTAATATTTTACGCTGATTGTCAGAAAGATGGGAAACATCGGATTGTAAGGTGTAAGAGGCATATTGGCTTAACTTGGTAGTCATATTATCCTTTGCATTGATTACTTCTCCGGTATTCGTTTTTTGTTTTGTATCCGTGGATTCAGGAGAGTCTCCACAAGAAACAATGACGCTCATAAGAATGAGTGTCAATGGAATAATCAGTATTCTTTTCATTGTATTATTTTTTGCCGCAAAGGTATGTGTTTTTTGATTTTCGATAAAAATTTTTGATAATTTTATTTTCATATTATTTGTTTGCATACTTTTGCGAAAATATTTTGAACTATGAATTTTGGGGCGCTTTCTCCGTATGTTGTTCTGTTAGTACTTTTTACGTTTTTATTCATCTTTCGTAAAAGGTTAAAGTTGTTTGTGTTTCGTAAAATTTTTGGTAAATTCAGCCCTCAATTTGTAAAATATTACCGTACGGTAGCTGATAACAATCCTTATCCCCGCGCTACCAAAAGTGAAATTATCGAGCATATCGGAATATTGAGGAACCTCACGGAGATTACGCAATGTCAAACTACGTTGTCTATTTCTTTTGCGAAATATTCTAAGGGTAAAAAGGAGATAGATATTCTTAAAGACATTGGAGAACCGGACTATTTTACGCTGCGCGAATTGGGACGCTATGCGATACAGATTTTCGGCTACGATGTTTCTGTCTTTGACAAAAATGCGATTGCGCTGTATTTTGTTTATCGAAAAACCTTGTTTATGGGCGAGTATATTATCAGCAGGGAAGGTCAGTCTGTAGCACCGGAAGAGGTCTTTGGTCCCTTGTTGGCTAAATATTGTCCCGAATACACATATCGTTCCGAAGATCGTTTGTTGTTGAGAGATGCTGCCGGAACACAAATATTGATTATGGATGACGGTTTTGCTGTCCGTTTGAAATATTTTAATTTTCAGGATAATGATATTCTGGATAAGTTGTTCGCCGAACAAGAGAAAATCCGGAACAATTTCCAATCTAATTTGTTTAGAGAGTCTGTAGAGGTGTAAAAGAGTTGTCCCCCAGGGTATCTCATCTTTGAAACTTCTGTAATTCTACCCGGAAAAATATCGGGTACCGGTCTTATTTTGAGTCTGTCTATAATGTCCAATAAAGCGTTACGCTCATACTCAGAATAGTCTTTTCGGCAAGCTAAATGTATCGCATTGACAAAAGTCAACTCCTTGGTTTTGAGTGCTTCGAAAGCCTTGTTCTTGAACATTCTAACTCAGACTCTTGACTTTATGGATAGACACTAAACATGAAAAAGAAAATTTACTACGTTGGCAAAATGGACTGCCCCTCGGAGGAATCCATGATTAGAATGAAACTGGATGGCATCCGGGAAATAGTGCAACTGGATTTTGATCTGGAAAACCGGATGCTGGAAGTAGTCCTTTCGGATGAAAATCCCGAAATAGATTCCCGTTTGGAGAGTTTGAACCTGGGAGCTCAGCTGCGGACTTCGGAAGAAATCCGTGATTTTGCCAAAACGGAATCCCTTGTGAAACAGAAAAAACTTCTGCGCCGGGTTTTACTGATTAACGTTGCTTTTTTTGTGATTGAAATGTTCACCGGACTTATTTCCAATTCTATGGGACTGGTGGCGGATAGCTTGGATATGTTAGCTGATGCCGTGGTCTATGGTCTGAGTCTATGGGCGGTAGGTGCACATCTGCAAAGAAAGAAAAGAGTGGCAAATATCAGTGGTTATTTCCAAATCTTTTTGGCGATATTGGGATTCGTCGAAGTTATTCGCCGGTTTGTCTTCTCCGAAACGATACCGGATTATAGAATGATGATAATGATTTCTTTTTTTGCGATGATTGCCAATGCCGCCAGCATGTTAATTCTTCAAAAGACACGCAGCAAAGAAGCGCATATTGTCGCCAGCAAAATATTTACTTCCAATGACGTTATTATAAATGCCGGTGTAATTATTGCCGGTTTTGCGGTGATGATGACCCATTCGTTGCTCCCGGATCTGATTGTAGGAAGTCTTGTTTTTCTGGTTGTTATTCGCGGAGCAGGGAGAATCTTGGAAATAGCCAAATAGTCTGCGTTAGGCAGGCTGCAAACCATTTCTTCCGGAGAAGATTCCCCTGTACGGAATGTAAGCGTATTTCGCTTAGTCAAACATAATTCTATAAATGCGTTCTATCTTCTTCCCGACTACCGGGACGCTAATATGGCGCGCTTCGCGAATGCTTTCTTTCCCACCAAAATATGCTAATACGCTTGGGATTACGTATATGTTGAAATATCCTCTTGCTTCGGGTAACATTTGGACATTGATTTCTAAAAAATTCATTTTGGGGAAGTCGGTTTTCAATAGATTTTGCAATTTAGGAGAAAGTGCGTCTCCTACATTACAAGATTCGTCTGAGAAAAAAACCAAAACCGCATCTTCTTTTTGCAGGTATTCTTTCGCTTCATCAAGTGAACGGGCAAAGATGTATTCCATATTCTTTTTTTTGGCAAAAGTATATATTATTCCGGTACGGGAATAAATTTGCTGTAATTTGTACATTCTTGTTTCCCGCATTGAATTGGTTCCGGATTGGTTCGATTACTTCAAATGTAAGAGAGGGAGAATGACCTTGTACTGTTCCGGTGTTTGCTTGCAGGTGTAATTTAATCTTTGATAATCAATTGTATGTGATTTTTTTTGTTTTAGTAACTCTCATTCATTTCACGTATGTACCGGATGCGGTTTAGGAAAAATTGTGATAGGGTATCTTGAGCGTTTCTTTATAGTCGGAATGCGGGAGGATTTTGTCCGTTTTTTTATTTGTGAAGAAAATAACATCCTTTTTTTTGTCCTTTTTTCGATTTCTTTCCGGAATTTCTTTGCTAAAATGTTCATTTACGGAGAGCGTTTCCGGGGGAATATTTGATCCCCGGTTTATGGTTTGGAAATGTCGTGTTTGGTTTGTAATTTATTGAAAATAAAAATGTTTAATATTTGGTTTTAAATTCTTGAAGACTCCAAATATATTGTGCCACAATCCTGTCTCTT
>WFZU01000049.1 GCA_015489405.1 Bacteroidales bacterium | reverse complement strand
GGGTATCTCATATTCTCTCCGGACGCAATAAACCCAGTATTGATTTCATTACAAAACTCTTGCAAAAATTTCCGGAGATTGATGCCGAATGGTTAATTCTCGGGAAAGGAAGTATGTTGAAAAAGGATTCGCCTCCCTCCTCTCCTATGGAAAATGTTCCGTTAGAAAAAGATGAGATATTTCCAAAGACAGCATCTGAACCAAACCCACCGGTTTCCACTGAAAAAGGAATAAACGACACCGGAGATAAAATAGAGAAAGTCATCTTGTTGATGAAAAACGGACGTTTTAAGACCTATTTCCCATAGCGGTATCAAAAATGAATTTTGTCGATGATGATAAGCCGCAAGCGGAAACTTATCTTATTATGTGTGCCGCTACTACTTCGCCTTCTTCTATCGCTTCTTTTCCCCGCGGAATGGCTACCAAGGCATCTGCATCGATCAAGGAATTGATGTGTGCCGAGCCGTGATATTCCAAGGGAAATATTTTGCCGGAAATAATTTTTACCGGCTTCCAAGACATCCGTTTAGTATTTTTTCTAAACAGTCTAGCACCGGCGGGTAGATGTTGGGTGAGCGGGGTGTAATCGAAGCCCATTATTTTATATATCAGCGGCTTGACAAGCATTTCAAATTGCACGAAAGATGACACGGGATTGCCGGGAAGTCCGAAAATATACTGCCCGTTGCGTATGCCGAAAACCGTAGGTCTGCCGGGCTGCACGGCGATGCTCTTAAATATTATCTCAACGCCCATTTCTTTCAAGATTTGAGGGACGTAATCAAAATCCCCCATCGAGACACCCCCTGTCAATAGTATCACATCATTTTTGTGAAAAGCTTTTTTAAGTAACTTCCGGGTGGATTCCTCCGTATCTTTGGCAATGCCGGTATAATCCGCTTTGGCACCCATTTCCTGTATTTGTGCCATCAGTTGATAAGCATTGCTATTTCTGATCTTGGAGCCGCTTGCCACTTGGTGGGGTTCTACCAATTCATCCCCGGTGGAGATGACAGCTACTTTTACCTTTTTTGAGACTTGCGGACGCACACAGCCGGCGGTAGCCAATATCGCAATGTGTTTAGGTTTCAATAATGTATTGCGAGGGATAAGTAAGTCTCCTTTTTGAATATCTTCCGCATGATAAGCAATATTGGATTTTGTTTTTTCTTTGAGAAAACGGATTTTCCCATCGCTTGTCTCTTGGGTATCTTCCACCATTATCACGGTATCGGCACCCTGCGGTACCGGCGCTCCGGTCATAATTTTTATGCATTGCCCCGCTCCCACTTTTTGACGGGGCATCTTTCCCGCAGGTACCGTCTCTATCACTTCCAATTCCTTTGCTAAATCTATTCTGCGGCAAGCATAGCCGTCCACGGCAGCTTTGTCCCAAGGGGGCATATCCATATCCGAGAAAACATCTTCCCGCAACACCCGGTGAAGTGTTTTTGTAAATTTCTTCTTGCTTGTCCCCTTTTGTTTAGCGGAAGAAAGCACTGTTTTCAATGCTTCCTCAAAGCTTATCATGTGTTTCATTATTATATTTTTTTTGGAAGTTATCTTATTTATTTACAATCAGTTAATATAATTCTGTTTTCGACTATAGTCGAATAAAAAAGCTGTGTGCGATTATCAATCCAGTAAATCCGGTCGCCTTTCGCGGGTTCGCCGGAGCGCTTGCTCAGCGTTCCATTCATCGATTAGTTTTTCGTTGCCGGAGAGCAAAATGTCCGGCACTTTCATTCCCCTCCATTCGTAGGGGCGTGTATAAACGGGAGCGGAAAGGAGACCGTTTTGAAAAGAGTCGGTCAATGCCGAAGACTCATTTCCAAGCACTCCCGGCAACAGGCGCACAATGGCATCCGTAACGACCGCAGCAGCCAATTCGCCGCCGCTCAACACATAGTCTCCGATAGATAATTCCATCGTAATATATTTTTCACGGATGCGCTCGTCCACTCCTTTATAATGTCCGCACAAGAGGATGATATTTTCCATTGTCGAGAGATGATTGGCTATGTTTTGCTGAAACACTTTTCCATCGGGACTCATAAAGATAATTTCGTCATAGTCTCTTTCCGATTGCAGATGTTCTATCCAACGGGCTACCGGCTCGGCTTTCATGACCATTCCTGCCCCGTGTCCGTAAGAATAATCGTCCACGCGCTTAAATTTATCCGTCGAAAAATCCCGGATGTTATGCAAAACAATTTCCGCTTTCCCTTTTTCTTGTGCCCTTTTCACGATAGAGTCCGAAAGAAAACCGGAAAACATATCCGGAAAAATAGTCAATATGTCGATTCTCATTGTCCCAAAATTTTTGCAAAGGTATTTAAAAAGCCATTGAGAGAAGCAAAATATAGGCAATTTCATTCGCTCAACGTATCAATGTCAAAAAGGCTTTTTCACGGAGGACATTTTTTTCAACAGATTTATAAAAATTGAATTACGGAAAGTTGTTTTATTTGTATATTTGCACTCAAAAAATAGGATACATTATGAGATACATTGCAATCAGTCTTTTTGTTTTACTGGCATTCCAATTGGATGCACAGATTAGTATTGGCAGTGCGGATATGCCCTCTCCGGGTGATACCTTGCGCATCAGTCAATCTATCAATCCCAATATTTATGATTTTACGGAGACGGGAGAAAATTATGTTTGGGATTATTCCGGGCTTTTGCCCTTGAAGCAATCGGTGGATACTTTCCAATCGATGACCGAAATGCCTTACATCTACCAAATCACTTTCTACGGGGCGGCAAACCTGGCGCACCCCTTGGAAGGCGGACCTGCCGGAAGTGATACGATTATCAGCAATCCTTATGAATTTTACGATAACACTTCCTCGTCCTATGAATTGGCGGGAGGCGGGTTCAGTATGCAGGATGCTCCTATCCCGATTAAATTTGACAGTCCCGACAAAATATTTGTTTTCCCATTGAACTACGGCAACACATATTCTTCTTACTCTACTTATGAAAATGCCATTCCCGGATTTGGGTATATGGGCGGCTGGAAACAGCGGGATGCCGATGTGGACGGATACGGTGTCTTGACCACGCCTTTCGGTACCTTTGATGTGCTCAGGGTGCATGCAGCCGTTCAACAATATGACAGTATATACTTTGAATCACAAGGTTTCGGTTTTCCGGTGTATCAAAATTATGATGAATATTATTGGTTGGGTGAAGGGCAGGGAATTCCCCTTCTGTATGCCCGTCAAAATACCTATGGAACTGCTTCCGTTACGTACCGGGACTCCATTCGTGACCTGAGCGTCGGCATAGCGGAAGAAAAAGCAATGCTCGCCAAGATTTATCCCAATCCGGCGCATACGATAGCCCGTATCCGGACAGGTGATTTTCAACATATTGAAATTACCGGTTTGCAAGGGGAAGTCCTTTTCCAAAGCTCAGACCGGAGTTTGCTCAGAGGGCAAGACATTGTTTTGGATTTGGAAAAATTGCATTTGACACAAGGTATTTATTTTGTCCGCATACGGAAAAATGATACTCTTTCCACACTTAAACTAATCATTCGGTAGTCATCACATACACCTCTTAAGAAATGGAGAAAAAACAATCTATTTTCCGGAAGTTTCCGCGAACTTTCTGGGTTGCTAATACCGTGGAACTTTTGGAACGTTGGTCGTGGTACGGACTTTTTATGGTATTGGCTATTTATCTTACGGCTTCCAAAGACACGGGGGCATTAGGGTTTACCCAAGCACAAAAAGGCTCACTCATGGGAGTAATATCGGCAATGGTTTATTTTTTGCCTGTTTTTACCGGAGCTATTGCCGACCGGATAGGGTACAAAAAGAGTTTGCTCATCGCATTTAGTATGTATTTCACGGGCTTTCTCCTGATGGGGAATATGACCTCTTATGCGAGCGTATATCTGTCCTTTGCCATTGTGGGTTTGGGAGCTGCTATTTTCAAACCGATCATCTCCGCAACCATTGCCAAAACGACCACCGAAGAAACTTCTTCTATCGGCTTCGGCATTTTTTATATGATGGTGAATATCGGTGCTTTCGTGGGTCCCATCGTTGCCTCCAAACTCCGCGAACACCATTGGATATATGTATTTTATGTTTCGGCTGCGGTCATATTAGTCAACATCCTTTTGGTTCTGTTCTTCTACAAAGAGCCTCAACGTGAGGAGGTTAAGGGGAGTTTGCGGGAGAGCATCATACAAATCCTGAAAAACCTTTGGGATGTAATCACGGATTGGAAATTTTTGCTTTTCCTTATTATCATTATCGGATTTTGGACGATGTATTTGCAATTGTTTTTCACTTTGCCGGTTTTCCTCGAACAGTGGGTCGATACGCATATTCTCTACGATGCTTTGCATTCCGTTTCCCCGCTTTTGGCGGAAAAAATAGGAACTTCCGAAGGAACTATTGCGCCGGAAATGATAACCAATCTGGACGCTCTTTTTATTATCCTTTTCCAAATCGGAATTTCCTCTTTGGTGATGCATTATAAACCCTTGAATGCAATGATCAGCGGCATCATCGTTGCCGGAATAGGTATCGGACTGATGTTTATGTTTAACAATCCGTTTTTTGTGTTGTTGGCGATTTTGATTTTCGCCTTGGGCGAAATGGCAAGTTCTCCGAAGATTACCGAATACATAGGGCGTATTGCTCCGGCAGATAAAAAGGGTCTTTATATGGGAATGTCATTTTTGCCATTGGCGGGTGGCAATCTGTTGGCAGGCTATCTCTCCGGTGATGTCTATACCCGCATTTCCGATAAATTTCATTTTCTTGAACTCGAGTTTGCCAAACATCATTGGGCAGTTCCTGAAATTACTAAAACCTTTACCAAAAATGATTTCCTTGCCTTGGGGGCGAGCAAATTAAATCTTTCTCCGCAAGAATTGACCGGCTATCTTTGGAATACTTATCATCCGGACTCTATTTGGTATCTTTTTACTTCTATCGGATTGATTACCGTTATTGGGCTTTTTGTATATGATCGCTTTATTTTGCGGACTAAGTAGAGTCCGTCTATAATGTCCAATAACTGCGTTACGCTCATACTCAAAACAGTCATTGACAAAAGTCAACTCCTTGGTTTTGAGTATTTCGCAAGCCTTGTTCTTGAACATTATAGCTCAGACTCTTGACTTTATGGACAAACACTAAGTGGAGTCTGTCTATAATGTCCAATAAAGCGTTACGCTCATACCCAAAACACTTTTACCGGTTTCATAAATTATTTTAGACCGGAACACCGGAATATAAATTTATTTGTAATTTTGCCTTATGAATTTCACACGGTGAAAAGAATAAACTCGTATTGGACGCTTGTTTTCAAATGCGGGAATATGATACCGGGTAATTACACAAAATATGCAATCTATGAGATACATTTTTACGTTTATTATACTGATTTCCGGATTTTCGCTTTTTCCGCAAGGAAAATATATCTGGACGGGAGCGGTAAATGAGGATTATTTCAATGCTGCCAATTGGGAAGGCAATCAGGTGCCGGGCAGTGCGGACACGGCGGTCATTCCAAATGCTTGTCTCCATTATCCCGCCGAATACTCGGAAAACGAACTTTCGTTACAATCATTGGAGATAGATTATCAAGCCAAAATGGTATTGCCGGAGGACAACAGCCTAACTTTCAATTGCGCCGGTCCGGTTAAGATATTTTCACACGACACCTTGCACGGAATATTTTATCATCATCTTAGCAATATTTCTATCAGGAGTGAAATATTCTTTTCTGCCAATCAGTTTCGTGCTTTCGGCTCTCCTGTGCAAAATGCTTTCAGTGATGTGTTCAGCGGATCGGTATTGTATGAATTTGACCCTTTTGAGAATCAATGGTTGGCAATCAACAGTCCATCCGAACCGCTAAGCCCCGGCAAAGGATTTTTCGCTTACAGAAATGAGGATTTTACTTATGTTTTGGAAGGAAATTCCAATGAAGGAGACGTGGAAGTTCCTCTGGAATATGCCGAATGCAGAGGCAATTATTTTGCGTCCAATCCCTTCACTTGTCCCATCGATTGGGATGCCGTAACGCAACGCAATAATGTGGACAAAGCGATTTATGTCTGGTCCACGGAAGAAGCCAATTACCAGACTTGGAACGGGCATATCGGCAATGCTGCCAATGGAATTATCCAATCCGGAGATGCCTTTTTTGTGAAAGTAGAGGACGAAGACGCCGGTCTTGTTTTGGGCGAAGAGGCAAAAGTGAGTGATACGGAAAAAGAGGTTGACGAGGTCTGGGACAATGTTACTTATGTGGAATGCCGGCTGCAAGACGGACACTATTCGGATGTCGCCTACCTCGCCTACGCTCCTGAGTTTACGGATGAATATGACGGAGAATACGATGCAGAAAACTTTTCCGGTTATGTTTATACGCCCGACATTTACACGGTTACCCTTGACTATAGCTGCGGCGATGTCGATACCCTCCCTTACGCTATCAATGCCTTGCACTATAACACCACCATCTATGATACCATCCCACTCTATATTCGCACCGGAGATTCAACTCACTATAGCCTGCGTCTGAAAAGCATCGCTCCGGATCCGGTAAAAGACGATAATTATATGGACTTGTATGTTCTTGATAATGAAACCAATAGCACAACACAACTTACGGAAGAATATACGGATATAGAATTTTCCGCTCCCGCGAATAGTCTCTTGGCAGACCGCTTTTATATAATTGCCGATTTTTACAATGCAATCGCCGAAGAAGAGACTCCTGCTTTTAATCTATTTGCGAGTGCAAAACATCTGATTATAGACAATCCCCGTAGCAAATCTTTTGACCTCACGATTTATGATCTTCTGGGAAGAGAGTTGTATGCGCAAAAACTGCAACCGGGAAGAAATAATATTGCGCTCAATGCGGAACATCAATACATTATCGTTCGTATTATCGATGACCGCAATGTCCAAACACGAAAAATATATTTCCCATAGTGTCAAGTAAAGTGTAGCATAACGTATAGGCCGAAGTTATACACAAAAAGAACGAGTGCTTGGTATGTTAATAATATACTTGACTTGATACTAAGCGGGAAGAATATTTTGATATAATAAATTCTTCAATTATGCAATGGTACAATGATACAATTATACAATGGTACAATGTGTTTTTGTTTAACCACAGAGAGACACAGCGTTTTGCACAGAGCACCACAAT
>WFZU01000048.1 GCA_015489405.1 Bacteroidales bacterium | reverse complement strand
GGTCGGAATCGTGGCAGGTCGGGTGAATTGCGTAAGTGCTTGACAGCGGGCGATTTTGCAGTTTGATTTTGGGTGTAAAAAATATTGGGAATGAACCTAAGACGCTTTTTGATTTTGCTCTTTGTGGCGGCTTTCTTATCTGTCTCCGGACAAAAGCCTGCGAAGATTGGCGTACCCTTGGCGGAAGTCGTTAAGGGAATTCCCGATGTATATGTCAAGTCCGTTGCTATGGACAGGAACGGAGACGTCTGGATTGGTACCAAGAGCAATGGTTTGGTTCAACTCACCCCGGATGGTCCGGTGATTTTTGATAAGAAAAATTCTCCGCTATTGGATAATGAAATAAATGATATTGTCGTTGATTCATCGGGCGTTAAGTGGATAGGAATGGAGAAAGGTGGTTTGGCTCGCTTTGACGGTGTTCATTGGCAGGTGTTCTCAAAAGCCAACAGCGGGCTTCCTTCCAATACTATTATGAGATTGTTGCCTGATAAGGACGGGCTGTGGATAGGAACCTATTTTGCCGGCTTGGTACACTATGACGGACAAAAGTGGCATACGTTTTCAACGGACAATTCTCCCCTGCTTTCCAATAAGGTAATAGCCCTGGCAAAAGACCATGACGACGTCCTTTGGGTAGGAACCCTGGGGGGAGGCTTATGCTCCTTGGATTCCAAAGGAGCATGGAAAGTTTACACTATTTATGATTCTCAACTGCCTTCCAACTTTGTTTATGATATAAAAGTGGACCCGGTAAATAATAAGTGGATTGCCACTGCCGGAAAAGGAATTGGGGTTTTTAACAATGAGTATTGGATTGTCTTCAATAAAGAAAATTCCAATTTGAATGATGACAATATTCATGCTATTTATATCACCAACAAGGGAAATAAATGGGTCTCTACTTATCGTAAGGGAATCAATTTTTTCAATGGGAGGGATTGGATATCCTACGATCATCAGAACTCTAACCTTCCGGATGATGAGATTACTTCGATTGCATACAAATATCCTAATACATTGCTGTTCGGTATGAAGAGGAACGGGGTTATTGCCTTTGAAGATACCCTTTCGGTCAAACATCCCGGTTATGCCGATATTTTTACCAAGGTGGGACAGCCCCAAATCAGTTTCGGAGATATGTCACAGTCCGGAGAAACCCGGGGAACGCTGGTTTCGGTAGGGACTTCCAATAAGGATGTGAGCCCTCCGGAATCCGTGGCTGTTGCGGCTCCTGATGAAGTAATAGCGGAGAAGGTAAAACCAAAGACGAATGTTCCTTTTGAGGACGCATCTGTCAATACCCTTGCTTTTCATTTGGGATCAAGTATGTTCAGAGGAGACTTGGATGTGCGCGACCAAACGGCTCTAATCGGGAATTTCGGCTTTTCTTATGAGAGAAATGTGCTGGTGCGGGAAAAGTATTTAGGAAGTATCGTTGCTAACCTCGATTTCGGTACCCTCCGCGGGGCAAAGAAGAATTATTATTTTAGAAATAGTTATCGTGAGTATAAGTTGCTTTTCAAATATATTACCGGAAACAAAAGAAGTAAACACAATCTTTTGAAGCGATTGCGTTTTTATGGAAGTGCCGGTTTGGGACTGCTTTCTTTCCGCTCTTTTATGAGTGATTATAACGGAGTGGTGGTTAATAAGTATGGGTACAAGAATGTTCCCGGCAGTCTGTCTGAACTGAGAAAGATTCGCCCCGAGTATTGTATTACGGTTCCGCTCTCGGTAGGGGTGATACTACCGATAACAAGTTTTTCCAGTTTGTATTATGAGATTGCTACCAGCTATCTGCGAAATGATAAATTGGATGCAAAAGTTGCCCGGCATTTTGATAAGTATATTTTGTTTGATTTTGGACTGTCATTTGATTTTTAACCTGTAATATACGCAAGACCTTTGTTATTCGGCTATGGGGAGATTTTTCGTTTATTTGTTTTTTTCTTTTTTGTATATATCCTTATGTGCACAGAACGGGGAAAACGATGTCCGTAATCCGTATGTAAAGTATAAGGTTACGAAGATCGGCGGTCTTTACAATATTTCATACACCTTTAAGGATATTAATTCCCGTTTATTGGATGTAAAGCTAAGCCTTGAACAAAAAACAACCGATTTTGCTATTGACAAATTTGGTGTTCCCGGATGGTTTCTGAAACCATATTCCGTAGATAAGAAAACTATTTTGCGTCGTAAAAAAATAATGCGGCAAGGTCTGTTCAAACAGGAGGGTAGCCGGTTGCTCCCCGATTATAGTGCTATGATTCAGTATTATCGTCCTTTTGTCCGTCCGGTGGCTAAGTTGATACGGCAAATATTATCCGGTAGAAATGCTGATAATGAGCGTAACCGGATAGAACTTGCGATGCGATTTGTACAAGATATTCCTTATGCGGTTCCGCCTGATCGTCGTGGAGGGAAAATAACCTCAGGCGTTTTTTCGCCTCCGGAAATTCTTATTAATGGCTATGGGGACTGTGATTCCAAGGTGATTCTCTTTATCGGCATTCTGTCATATTTGATAGATCCGGAAAGAATTGTTATACTCCGGCAAAAGAATCATCTGCTGAGTGCTGTCCGGGAAAATCCAAAAGACGGAGAGATTTTTGTTAGATATAGAGGAAAGAAGTATTTGATTGCCGAGACGGCCGGTACGGGGCATTTTTCTCTGGGAGAGAAGGGCGACTATTTCTCATCTTCCTTTTCGATTATTCCACTTTCCTTTCCGGATGAATAATATTTTATATCCTTGAACGTTTGCATCGTAGCTAATATAATTCAGGGACTATGAAAAAATATTTTCTTTATGTTTTTTTCAGCTTGCTGTGCATAGTTTCACCGGCACAAAGCAAAGGAAAATACGAACGCAATCCATGGGTGAAATATAAGGTCGGAGAGACCGGGGGTTTTTATTACATCTTTTATACTTTCAAGGATATCAATTCCGAGTTGAGAGATGTGCAGATAAAACTTGACCAGCGGAAAACCGACTCTGCTATTGCCCGTTACGGTGTCCCTCCAAAATATTTTGAACCATACATCGTAACGGAGGAAACGCGTATGCGAGACAAAAAAATAAAAGAAGAAGGAATGTTTATGGTAGATAATTACTGGCTAAGGCCTGATTATAGAGCTTTGATTCTTTACTATCGCCCGTTTCTTCGACCCGTAGCTGATTTGATTCGTAAGATTCTTGCCAAACGCAATGAAGACAACGAACGCAACCGCATTGAACTCACGATGCGATTTGTCCAAGATATTCCTTATGCGGTTGCTCCGGAGGTTCGTAGAGGGAAAGAAATATTGGGTTTGTTTCCGCCTTTGGAAGTCCTCATTTTGGGGCGTGGTGATTGTGACTCCAAAGTTGTTCTGTTTATTTCTATTTTGTCCTATTTGATTGATCCGGAAAAGATTATTATCCTCAAAATACCGGGGCATCTTATGAGTGGTATTCGTGGAGAATCGGGACTGAAAGAAGTCAGTATTATGTATGAAGGGAAAGAGTATTTGGTTGCTGAGACCGCGGGTGTTGCCCATTGTCGTCTGGGTGATCCGGCAGGCAAATCATTATCTTCTGTTAGAGTTATTCCTCTCCATATTCATAAGGAGGATCTTCATTGATATTTTTCTCCTTTGTGCATTTGGTTTATATGGTGTCAAAACGTTGTGCATCTTGTTTGAGGAAGATAAAAAGCAAGATAGTGAATGACATTAATGAAGAACCACCGTAGGAAATAAAGGGTAAGGGGATGCCGACAATCGGGAACAATCCAATGGTCATCGAAATGTTAATGGCAAAATGAAAGAATAGTATTCCGGCGACCGAGTAGCCGTATATCTTGCTAAATTCCGTACGTTGTCTCTCCGCTAGAAAAAGGAGTCTGTAAAACAGGCTTAGAAATACCAGTATCAGAAAGCTAGCTCCCAGAAAACCCCATTCTTCCCCGATGGTGCAAAATATAAAGTCGGTACTTTGTTCGGGGACAAAATCAAATTTCGTTTGTGTGCCGTTTAAGAAGCCTTTTCCGCTCAGCCCTCCCGAACCGATAGCAATTTTAGATTGGTTGACGTTGTAGCCGGCGCCGTAGATATCCTGTTTAAGTCCCAGGAGGACTTGGACTCTAATACGTTGATGGGGCTCTAAAATGTGATTTACAGCAAAATCAACACTGGTAATATAAGCAGAGGAGGCTATGATGATTGCGAGCAAAATCATTTTGTATCTTCGTACTGCTTTCCAGCGCCAATAGATAAGTGCGATAATGAGGATAATCGTTGCAATGATGTACAAGGTGTTGATTAGCAGTGCTAAAATAAAAAAGAGGGCTGCAAAAAAAGCAATGATTAACCAATTTCCGGAAAGTCCTTCACGATAGAGGGTGAGGATAAAAACGGAATAGACCATCGCCGAACCGGTATCCTTTTGCAATAAAATAATGACGGCGGGAAGAAATATGATAAGGAAAGATTGGAACAGGTCTTTGAGCGTTGAGAGATTTCTCTTCCCGCTGCTCAAAAATTTGGAAAGTGCCAGCGCTGTGGCAAATTTTCCGAATTCGGAAGCTTGTAATGAGAAACTTCCTATCTGTATCCACGCCTTAGCTCCGTTTACTTCCTTTCCCAAAAAGATGACGGAAATAAGAACAAGGAGCATAAAAGCATAAATCGGGTAGGCGAACAATCTGAAAAAATTACTGTCTATAATCAGTATGATGATGGCAATAAGGATTGAAACCCCAATCCACATAAGTTGTTTCCCGTAGTTTTGGCTAAGGTCAAAAATGGATTGATGTGCGTCATTGTACACGGCAGCATAGATATTTATCCAACCGATACTCACCAATATCAGATAGAGCAAGACGCTTATCCAATCCAAGTTTGATACTATGCTGCTCCGTTTATTCATTTCTTTTTCATCCGGTTAAGTAAATTTCCTTCGATAATCCTTTTTTGCAGCGGGCGTCTTGTGATGGAGTCCTGCAAATATTTTTCTATCATCAGTGTAGCGATAGGTGCTGCCCAGGTAGAACCGAATCCGGCATTCTCCACGATAACGGAGATGGCAATTTTGGGATTCTCCAAAGGAGCAATAGCTACAAAAATAGAGTGGTCTTCTCCGTGGGGATTTTGTACCGTTCCGGTTTTTCCTCCTACGCTGAGCCCCGGGATTTTGTACCACCTTGCGGTTCCGTGTTCGCTTTCAAATACCTCTCGCATGCCTTTGAGCACCGGTTCAAAATTTTCCGGCGCAATGCCGGAGTAGATTTTTCCCCGGAAGTTGGTGTCCGGTTTGTGGTCAATTTTTCGTAAGAAATGAGGGGGATAGTAAAAGCCTTTGTTGGCGATGACTGCTGCCATGTTTGCCAATTGCAAAGGGGTAACCAATATCTCACCTTGTCCGATGCTGATAGAGCGGACGGTCAGGGCGTTCCAATGTCCTTTTCCATAAATCTTGTCAAAATAGGCAGGTCCGGGGATATTGCCTTTTTTTTCAAATGGGATGTCCGTATTAAATCTATGTCCAAGCCCGAATCCATATACATATTGAAGCCAACGGGAATAGGCTTCCCTGGTATTAGCATAGGAGTGGCGATTGTCTAATATGCTTTTAAAGACTTTCCAGAAATAGGAATTGCACGATTGCTGGATTGCTTCGTCCAGACGTAGCGGACTTTTATGAAAGTGAGTGCATTTGATAGGGACGGAGTTCGGACCTTGGCAAGTGAAACTAGTAGCGGGTGTAATGGTTTTTTCTTGCAATCCAATCGCAGCTTGTAATAATTTAAAGGTGGAACCCGGCGGATAATATCCGCTTACAGCCCTGTTAATAAGTGGTCTGAGACTGTCCCGGGATAAGGCTTTGTAATTTTTGCTCCGGATTCTCCCGACCAATAAATTCGGGTCGTAGGAAGGACTGCTGATGAGTGCCAGTATTTCTCCCGTTGAAGGTTCTATTGCCGTGATGCTCCCTATTTTATTTTGCATAAGCAATTCTCCGTAGGCTTGTAAACTTTTATCCAAGGTGAGTTGCAAGGTGTGTCCCTGGACGGCGAGCGTATCATATTTGCCCTCTTGATACGAACCTTGTTCCCGGTTATGGACATCTACCAATGAATAGTGTATGCCCCTCTTTCCGCGAAGCAATTTTTCATAACGTCTTTCCAACCCGCTCTTTCCGATAAAGTCTCCGGGTTTGTAGTAGGAGGATTTTTTGATTTCCCGTTCGTTTACTTCTCCGATATATCCCAGAATATGGGAAGCAATGGGAGCGGTGTATTTTCTCAACGCCCGTTGGCGAACGAAAAATCCCGGATATTTGAACAATTCTTCTTGAATGTAAGCATATTCATCTTTGGTGAGTTGAGCCAGAAAGACAGAAGCCTTATAGGTGGAATATTTTTTTGCTTTTTTTATCTTTTTTTGAAAATCATCCCGGGTGATATGCAGCAGGCGGCAAAAACGGAGGGTGTCCAACGTGTGGATATTCCGGGGAATTACCATAAGGTCGTAGATCGCATCATTATACACCAGCAAGGAATCGTTGCGGTCGTAGATCAAGCCTCTGTTTGGGAAAATGATTTCTTTGCGTACCACATTGTTTTCTGCCGAAAGCAGGTAAGAATCGTCATAGAGTTGAAGATAAGCCAAACGAATCAACAGGATAAGCGCCACTATCGTGAAAATTCCCAATAGCGTATATCTTCTGTTAGTGAATTTATCCTTATGATACATAGGCGTCTTTTTGTCTGTAAAAAACCGGTAGTGTTAAAAACTAACGGGCAGGCGGTTTGTGTTCTTGTGTGGCAGCGATATAACATTCCCTGCAAAGGGGTTCGTAAGTGTCTGTTTCGCCCAACATAACGATTTTGTCGTTGGAAACAGTCCGGTGTGAAAATTGCGCCAGCTTGCCGCAACGCATACAGATGGCATGTACCTTGGTAACATATTCGGCTATAGCCAAAAGAGCCGGAATCGGTCCGAAAGGATTTCCTTGAAAATCCATATCCAGTCCGGCGACGATGACCCGGATACCACGATTTGCCAACTGATTGCACACCCTGGGCAGTTCATCGTCAAAAAATTGCGCTTCGTCTATGCCTATGACGGTAGCATCCCCATACATCAATAATATTTGCTCGGACGAGTTCACCGGAATGCTTTCTACGGCTCTCCGGTCGTGAGATACAACGTCTTCTTCGGCATAACGGGTATCGATGGAAGGTTTAAAAATAACGGTCTGCTGTTGTGCAATATTGGCGCGCTTGATACGCCGTATCAATTCCTCGGTTTTGCCCGAAAACATAGAACCGCAGACAACCTCAATCCAACCCGCTTTTTGCTCTTTCGAAGATTTCTCTAAAAACATGGATATATTTTACATTTTCATATACAAAATTATAGTAAATTTGGCTTCGTAAAATTTTATTTATAAACAATGAGAGATATACTTGAAAG
>WFZU01000047.1 GCA_015489405.1 Bacteroidales bacterium | reverse complement strand
ATGCAAACCGTTGTCCAAATCATATTCTTCAAATTTTACTTCTTGGGCTTGGAGAATTGCTATGAACGAAAAAAACATAGCCATTCCAAAAAAGAATTTCCGCATAATATTCTGTTTTTTTTGAGCCGCAAAGGTACAAAAAAGCAATTGTAATAATCAAATCCCGTAAAGATTTATTTCGGCTTTGCCGGAATGCTATATGTTTCTGCCCGCAAGTGTCGGGTGTCATAAAGTCCCCTGCGGGCAGTGCCGGAAAAAATGCAATACAAACGATACGCAAGCGTAACACAAAATGCTACAAAAAGAACGGCAACAAAACAAGTGGGGAACGGAAGTGATACAATTAACACTAAATTAATTTGTATGTTAGGGTTTTTGACCTACTTTTGCACACGTTTTTTCAGTATGAATTATGGATTAAAATGTTACTTATTATGAAAAAGATTACGCTATTGTTTGTGTCTGTATTCATGGCTATGTCAATGAGTTACGGACAAACTACCATCAAGTTGGAGAACTTCTCTTCTGCCTCCGGCTGGACCTTGGATTATACTTTCGATGATGGAAGTAATGACTTCTGTAAACGGGATCAAAATTTCAACGGCTTGAGCGGCTATGCCATGGAAGACGGCAGCAATTATTTTATTGGTGCCGAAGATACCCATTCGGATCCGGATACTCCAAGTGATGGAATTATTACACTCGATTTGGACCAAATCAATATTTCCGGCTATTCTTCTTTGACGCTTTCTTTGGATGTCTCAGCCAATACCTCAAACAAATATGACCAAAGAACGCAAAGCAATGGAGACTATTTGGATATAAAAGTGAGTATTGACGGCGGAGCATATACTTTGATCGGTTCTTTTTGTTCACCTTCAGGCTCCAACGGACGCTTATATGATGATGCTGACCTGAATGGTATCGGGGGGGATGATGCCGGACTTATTTTGGATAAAAGCATACAAAATTTCTCCTATTCCATTGCCGGTACCGGTTCAACATTAGATGTCAAACTGGTGTTCCGCTTTGAGTCCGGTAGCGAAGAAATTGCTTTTGACAACATCAAAATAGAGGGAACTTCCGCCAGTGGAAACAATCCCCCTGTTATTTCCAATATCCAACAAAGCCCTTCTGCCAATATTACCTCATCAACGACGGTCTCCGTATCGGCTGATGTTACCGATTCGGACGGAAGTGTTGCCGGTGTGGAACTGCATTGGGGAACCGCTTCCGGCTCTTTGACGAATACAATCAATATGTCGTTGAGCAGTGGCTCTACCTACACTACAGATACGGATATTCCGGCGCAAGCCGATGGAACAACCGTCTATTATGAGGTTTATGCCCTTGATGATGATGCAGACGATGCTACCACTACGGAATATAATTATACGGTACAAGATCCGGCTACCACAGCACTTCCTTATACGGAAAATTTTGATGCGGATTTGGGAGACTGTTATACGTACAGCGTTTCGGGAGGAACGAAAGTATGGCATTACGCTACTACTTCCTCCGACGGGCATGCTGCGATGAACGGTTACAATTCCGGTGATACCGAAGAGGATTGGTTGATACTGCCGGGCATTGATTTTGATAGTTACAGTAATGAAATAATGAATTTTGACACCTGGCATAAATATGGTAACGATGATACTAACAATTTCTTGAAATTGTATTATTCTTCCACCTATCCGGGTACCGGAGACCCTTCTTCCTACACGTGGACGGAATTGTCATTCACCACCGGTGCTGATAATACTTGGACGGGCTCGGGAGATATTGACCTTTCGGCAATCAGCGGCTCGGCAGTCTATCTGGCATTTAAATACCACTACACACCGGGCAATTACAGATATTGGAAAGTGGATAATATCTCGATTAGCCCGAGTGCACCGGTAAATGTTACCTTTCAGGTGGATATGTCGAACGAAACGGTTTCTGCCGATGGAGTACATCTGGCGGGCAGTTTCAATAGTTGGAGCACTACGGCTACCGAAATGCTGGATCCGGATTCCGACGGTATTTATACGGTTACGGTCTCCTTAATGTCCAACACGGAATATGAATATAAATATTACAACGGGAATGCCCCGGGAACGGAAGAAACGGTCCCTGCCGCTTGTCAAAAACCCGGGACAACCAATCGTTACGAACAAGTCAGCAGTCCGGACTATTCCATACCGGTAGTTTGTTTCGGAGCTTGTACCGCTTGTGGCGGAGCCTACTACGATATTACTTTCCGGGTGAATATGCAAAATGAGACGGTCTCCACGGATGGGGTCTATTTGAACGGTACTTTTACTTCTTGGGCAACCAATGCTATTGCTATGACTCAAGACGGCGATTATTGGTACACTACCGTTTCTTTGCAAGAAGGCTCCAACGAAGAATATAAATTTGTAAACGGCGACCCCAATAATGGCGGTACTTCCGAGAGCATCAGTAACCGTACATTAACGGTTCCTTCACAGGATTCTGTCTTGACGAGGGTGTGTTTCAATTCTCTTTCTCCTTGTCCGGTGGCTAATTTCGTGATGATTAATGAGGTTGATGCTGACCAAGCCGGCAGTGATACTCAGGAATTTGTCGAATTGTATGACGGAGGAGCAGGGAATACCAGTCTCAACGGTTTGGTGCTCGTCAGATTCAATGGGTCGGATGACAAATCGTATGATAATGCGGTTGATTTGGACGGATATTCTACGGATGCCGACGGATATTTTGTAATCGGTGCTTCGGCTGTGCCGAATGTTGATTTGGTCGTGTCCACTAATTTCTTGCAAAACGGTGCGGATGCCGTTGCTTTGTATGAAGGGGATGGCGTGGACTTCCCCAATGATACGCCGGTTACCGTAACAAACTTGTTGGACGCATTGGTGTATGATACCAATGATGGAGATGATGCCGGTTTGTTGGTATTGTTGAACTCCGGCGAACCGCAAATTAATGAAGGCGGTAGAGGAAGCTCGGCAAACCACTCCAACCAAAGAATCCCGAACGGTAGCGGCGGACAACGCAATACGAGCACTTACGATCAAGCTGTTCCTACTCCGGGAGCAGTGAATGTACCGAGTTATACGGATTGGAACGGTAGCGTGGACACGGATTGGTTTACGGCTGCCAACTGGTCTAACGGTGTGCCTACCGCAAGTATTAATGCCAGCGTTCCCGAAGTGTCAAGTGCTACCTATCCGGTGATAAATGCCGCCGGCGCTACGGCTATGGATCTCAAGGTCTTGCAAAATGCCCAACTTACCATTGCTCCGGGCGGACAACTTACGGTTAACGGACAATTGTCCAATGCTGCAGGTGCTGCGGGCATCGTGTTGCAAAGCAATGCTACGGGACAGGGTAGTTTGCTGACCAATGATGCTACCTATATGACGGTACAAACCTACCTCCCGCAAGACTCTTGGCATGCTGTGGCTCCGGTTGTGTCCAATGACACTGCCGGCGTGTTTACGGGTGTTTATCTAGAACAATATAGCGAAGCGGACAGCTCTTGGTCTTACATCGTTTCAACTCATACTCCCTTACCTTTGGGAAGTGGTTATTTTGCTTGGTCTTCAGGAGCCGGTTTTACGGCTAACCATGTCGGTGTCATCCAAGTTGCCGATGTGAATCCGTCCATTAGTTTTACTTCTCCTCATCCGCATCCGGGTGGTCAAGGCTGGAATCTAATCGGGAATCCTTTTACTTCTGCCGTAGAATGGAATTCCAATTGGACTTTGACGAATGTCGATGCTACCATGTATATTTATGACAACGGAAATTACAAATCCATGAACACCAATGGTACGGGTACTTTGAACAGTCCCGATATTCCGGTGGGTCAAGCATTTTGGATAAGAACCAATGCCGCCAATCCTGCCATTACCATTCCGGCAGGAGAAAGAAAACATTCGTCCCAAGGCTTTTACAAAAATGATGTAAAACAAATACTATTTACGGTAGAGGGCGATAAAGGCGCTGATGCGATGCTTATTCAGTTTAATGACAAGGCAACGCAAGGTTTTGACTGTCAATACGATGCATATAAGATTATGGGCGATCCGGCTCTGCCGCAATTGTATATGGTACAAGAGGGAGACCGCCTGACGGCAAATGTCCTTCCCTATGAAGACGGTATTTCCATTCCGGCAAACATAGAGGTGGGAAGCGATGGCGTGTACACTATTTCTATGGATAACACGCAATACGAAGGCGATATTTATCTCGAAGACTTACATACCGGGACTTGGGTTAATATTAGTCAAGGTTCCTACTCGTTTTTCGCTTCTACGGAAGACGATGCAGCCCGTTTTGTGATTCATTTTGCTGCTCCTTCCTCTGTGGTCGAACAAAGTGCCGTTCCGGTCAATGTGTATGCTGCGAAGCAAACGATTTACATTTTGAGCACCGGAGATTTGGATGCCGAAGTGAGTATTTATGACATCATAGGTCAAAAAATCCTTACGCAGCATGTAAGCGGGAAAAATACCGCTATTCATCTGTCGAATCCACCGGCTTATGTTATTGTGCAAGTGGAAAGCAATGAAGGCGTAGTAAGCCGGAAGTTGTTTCTGAAGTAGATACAGGCAAAAGATGCGACTTATTGTATCGTTAGGGATTCAATAAAGTCTTTTCAACAAAACCTTCTGTTTCAATGCAGAAGGTTTTTTTATTGCCTTTCTCCGGAATAAAATTTTTTTGCTATCTTTGCAAACTAATAATAAACGAAAAATATAGCGACATGAAAAAACTATTATTTGTTGGTCTGATACTTTCCTTTTTTGCTGTGAAAGCACAAAACACCGGAGATGTTTGTATGATTGGTGTTAACTCGGATAATCCGGATAAAGCACTCATGGTTACGTTGGTAAATTTGAGTGGAAGTCAGGTAATCTATTTTACGGATAATGAATGGAACGGTAGCGCTTGGACTTCCGAAGAGGGCTTTAAAGTTTATACTGCTCCTGCGAGTGGGTTGGCAGCCGGAGATGTGGTTGAGATTAATTTTACGAACAATACCGCCAGTGAAGGAAGCGTAAGCAGTGTTTCGGGAAATTTCAACTTATCCAGTGGCGGAGATCAATTGTATATGTATTTTGGGTCGGATGCAAATACTCCGACAACCTTTTTATTTGCCATTAACACGAAAGGGGGCTGGGCAGCCAACGAAATATCCGGAACCGGGCTTACCGATGGGACGGATGCGCTCACCTTTCCCAATAGTACCGATAACGAAAAATACATTGGTATCCGTAACGGAACTATCACCGCTTTGAAAAGCGCTATTGCCGATGTTACCAATAATTGGCAGACAAGTACTTCCCCATTTACTTTTGATTTGACGGATTTCACCATTTCCGGAACTTCCACCAACTCCGCCGAGTCGGATATCGTGAAGACCGCCGGCTGGCTTGAACCGGAAAACATTGATTACACTTTGTATCAAGCAGCCAACGGATTGACAACCGGCAATTCTCTGGAAGTCGGAAAATTTACGATGAGAGACGGAGGCGCCGCGGCTAACGATGTGGATAATGTGGCTACGATATTGTCGGCTATTACTTTTCAGATAAACAATTACGCAAATATCAGGGCGCTGGCTCTTTTTGCCGGTGGTACGAACGTGTCGGAAGTTACGGCGATTTCATACAATACGGCATTCAGCGGTATTAATGCCCTTTCGGCTCCCGATAATGACTCTGTTGTTTTCAGTGTCCGTGCCACTTTTAAAACTACGGTTACCGATAATGAGCATCTTCGGTTCCTGATTACTTCCGCTTCTGTGGACGCTTCGGGTTCGGATTTTGCGCAAACGAATGCCGGAGGTGCGCATACCGATAATAGCGGAGATAAAAATAAAATAGTGGTTCAGGCTGACCGTTTGGCGGTTTCTGCACCTACTGCTGTGAATATGAACACGAATTTTCCGTTCACGGTAAACGCCGTGGATGTCAACGGTAATTTGGATTTGGATGAAAATTCCACGGTTACATTAAGTTTATCGACCGGTACCGGGAATTTGTCTTCTGCAAGCGGTCTGACGCAATCGCTGAGTGCGGGTACGTATTCTTGGAATGACCTGCAATATGATACGCCGGAAGATATCCATATCGAGGCACAATCTTCTTCTTTGACTAATGCGATAAGCAATACGATTACGGTCAATGAAAACCAAAATCTTTCGCTTATCATTTCGGAAGTTTCCGATCCCGCCAATGGCGGAAATGCCAAATTTGTCGAACTTTACAATGCCGGAAACTCTACAATAGATTTCAGTGCGGACGACTGGTATCTATCCCGGCAAAGTAACGGAAGCAATTGGGGCGATGTAAAACTGACGGGAACGGTCGCTGCCGGAGAAACGTTTGTGGTGGCATACCAATTGAGTGCCTTTCAAAATACGTATGGCTTTGCGGCGGATCAGGGGAGTTCAATCATCAACGGAAACGGAAATGACGGCTATTTTCTTTTCCAGGGCAATAATCATCAATTCGGAAATCTGATGGATGCATACGGCGTGATAGATCAGGATGGCAACGGAACCCTTTGGAAGTATAAAGACGGGCATGCCGTTCGTCGTAGAGATGTGCTGAACCCGAATCCTGTATGGGACAAAAATGAATGGGCGGTGGTTACCAAGTCTTACGGAAGCGGTTCCAATACCTATGAAATGACGCCGGGAAGGCATCGCACCAGCCTTAGTTGGGACGGGAGTGCTTCTACCAATTGGAGCGATACGGCAAACTGGTCCACTTCCCATGTGCCTGACTTCTCGGATTTGGTTAGCATTCCTTCGGCTGCTAATCCACCGGAAATTACACGCGATGCCATGGCGTATGATCTTACGATAGCAGCGGATATGACGCTAACGGTAGATGCCGGAAAATATCTCAGTGTAGGAGGAAATATTTATAATAATCACGGAGTGGAAGGTTTGGTCTTGAAAAGCAATGCAGGCGGGACGGCAAATCTTCTTACAAACAGTGCTTGCGAAGCAAAAGTGGAGACCTATATAAGTCAAGATGAATGGCACATGATTGCGCCCCCGGTCATTGGGGATACCTCCGGCGTCTTTAAGGATATTTATCTGATGGAATATGTGGAGAGCGATAGTTCGTGGAATTATATTGTTCCTTTGGATATCGGATTGGACAATGGTAAAAGTTATTTTGCTTGGTCGTCTTCTTTGACGACCGGAAATGCGACGGTAGCCAATGACGGCACTCTTGAAGTGAACGATGTGAGTGTCAATCTGGACTATACCAACCCCAATCCCCACCCCGGTGGTATGGGTTGGACGATGCTTGGCAATCCTTATACCAGTAATCTTACCTTCAATTCTTCCTGGTCTTTTAATAATGTAGAACAAACCATATATATATGGGACCAAACGGCTGGAAATTACAAAAGTGTCAATTCAGCCGGTGTCGGTGCGGCAGATACTATCCTCGCTGTCGGACAAGGATTCTGGATGTTGGCACAAGCTGCGGGTGCCAGCGTGCAAATACCTGCCTCCGAAAGACGGACTTTCAACAAGCACCTGATAAAATCGAATACTACTAAAAAACATCAAATTACTTTCTCTATTGCCGGTAACAACTACTCCGATGAAATTGTGTTGAAGTTTGACAAGGAAGCAAGCCTTGCCTTTGAACCTTCCCGTGATGCCCGCAAAAAACGCGGATTGGCGGCTGCTCCGCAAATGTATATGAAAGAGGGTGGAATTGAGATGACAACCAATGTTCTTCCTTTTGAAAAAGGAATGGAAATTCCGGTTAATGTGGAAATAGGAAAAGACGGCTATTATACTTTCTCAATGAAAAATACGCAGATTCAGGGAGATGTTTTCCTGGAAGATCTTTTTACCAAAGAGTATATCAATCTCGGACAACAAGATTATACTTTCCGGGCTCATAAGGGAGATGATAAAGCACGTTTCGTATTGCATTTTGAAAGTCCTCAGGCTGTTGACGAGCCCGTTTCCGGAGAATCAATACATATTGTCGCAGACGGAACCAATGTCCGTATTTCTTCGGAGAAGGATATAGAGGCAAATATTGCTATTTATGACCTTTTGGGTCAGAAACTGTTTTCGGGACGGATGCAAGGAAGGACTAAAAAGGTAATACTCTCACAAGCCTCCGGATATGTGATTGTGAAACTCTTTGTCAGGGATAATATTTTTGTGAAAAAGATATATCTACGGTAGGATTCCAAGGGTTAACTTTTGCGTTTCAAGGAAATTCTCAAATGAAGCTCCCCCCGGTGATTTAGTCCGGGCGGGCTTCGTTTTTTAGTACGTTTCTTTCTGTTATTTGTGTCCATAAGAAAATGATGGATATTCGGTGATGTTTGATAAAATATCCTGCGAACGAGCCTGCCTGTCGTATGCACAGGGATGGAAGATAATGTTATGGATTAGGCTTCCCGTAAAAAATATTTTTTTACTTTCGCCGGCAAAAAAAGTTGAAAGAACCGAGAAATGACAAACGTTTCGTGGAGAGGCTCCGCAGCCGGGTCAGCGAAGCGATTATTAAATACAAGCAGATAGAAGCCGGAGACAAAGTATTGGTCGGGCTTTCGGGCGGAAAGGACTCTATGGCGCTCTTGGACACACTGGTCAACCGGCGCAAGATTATGCCTTTTGATTTTTCCATTACGGCAGTGCATATTGATATTACGACTATTCCCTATGAGACGGACAGGGAATATTTGCAAGCTTTTTGTGATGAGCGGGAAGTGCCTTTTCTCTATGTCGAAAATGATGTGATGGTAGAGCCGAAAAAGGAACATAAATCCCCTTGTTTTTATTGCTCTTGGAGCCGCCGCAAATCGCTCTTTGCTTATGCCTTGAAACATAAATATACCAAAATTGCGCTGGGACATCATTTGGATGATGCCGTAGAGACCTTGCTGATGAATATGAGCTATCACGGTGAGTTTAGCAGCCTGCCGGGCAAATTGAAGATGTTCGATGGAGCTCTGCATCTTATCCGTCCTTTACTCTTGCTGACGAACCGGGAACTGATGCGATACAGTGAAATTATCGGCTACCGTCCGCTGGTGCGCAATTGCCCTTTCGAGACCGTTACGATGCGCAATGATGCGAAAGAGATTATCGCACAACTTTCCAAAATAAATCCCAAAGTAAAATTCAATCTTTTCAAGTCTATGGAAAATATCAATGAAGAGTATTTGCCATTGGGTTTATTGAGGGATGAGTAAAATGTTGAATTTCAGTCTTCTGTGTGAAAATTTTCGCCGTCATTTTCTTGCTTTTTTCGAGGAAATATTTTTGGGGAAAATTTCAATTTCACCCTTTAGGGTGATAGGCATTTGAGCTATTAGCTGTTATTTTGCACCCAAAATTTAGCGTAATGAAAAATGTATTAGTATTTGTTTTCGTGATGGGGATAATGTTCGCCCCGGTATCTTGCAAAAAGAAAGAGGATACTCCGGAAGACCCGCCGGATACCCAACAGTTGGAGTTAAGTCCGAAAACCAAGGTAGTGCCGGAGGATGCCGGAATGGCTATTATGGATATTGATTCCTCATATACCTTTACGGTAATGAAAGGAAACAGCTATTTCGACGGGCTGCAAGTAGGAGATATTATGGTAGCCGGTGTTTCGGACAAAGCGAAATACGGATATTTGCGTAGAATTACCGCCATCACAGCTAACGGAGATGCCTTGACGACTATTCAAACGCGTCAAGCGACACTATCCGAAGCATTTAAAGTGGGGAAAATTCATTTCCATTCCGGTCAGCTGAAAATGGGACAAATACAAGAGATACACCTTGCCAAGGGCGTACATTTGAAAAATCGTAAAAATCCCGATTTTACCGTATTTGACTTTGATATTGATACGGATTTCCCGGTTGGGAATACGAGTTTAAATCTCAAAGGAAACAGTCAGTTGACGATGGATTTATTTTTTGATTTTGATTGGAGTGTGGAATTTGATTTGGATTGGATTCCGGTTACGATCAATGTGGATTTATTCAAAACCGGCGTGGACGTTGACCAGAGCTCTTCTATCAAGGTGAACACAGCGGAAGGTATTGAGGTAAACAGCAGTAAGGAATTGGCAACTTTTGTACTAAGTCCTATCGTTTTCTTTGCCGGACCGGTTCCGGTAGTATTTATTCCAACGGTTTCTTTGAATGCCGACATTAACGGACAAATCAGCAGCTCGGTTTCGCTAAGTGCTGCCGAACATTTTACCGGAGAGCTGGGAGTGAAATATGATGGTGATTGGAGTGGCATAGCGGAGAAAACTTTCAATACGGACTTTTCCGCTCCTCAATTGGAAGCGGCTGCCGATGTGAAAGCTTCTGTCGGTCCATTGGCAAATCTTCTGTTGTACGGGGTGGTCGGACCTTACGCCAAAGCCGGAGGCTGTGTAGGATTGGAAGCCAGTCCTACCGCTCAAAATTGGAATCTGGATATGAATGTAGGAGCTAATTACAATGTGGGTATTCAGGTAGATGTCTTAGGGTTCAGCGAAGATTGGAGTATCAGCGATGAGCCTTTATGCTTGTTTCAAGTCAATGTGATGCATCTCGAAGATGAACCTTTTGATGATGCTATCTATATCACCTCGCCGGATGACAATGCGCATATTACCACCGGCAGTGAATTGCTCATTAAGACGTTCTACACGGGAGCAACACCGGATGAGGTTCGCTTTTTGATTGACGGCACGCAAGTCTTGGCTGATGACACCGAACCTTTTGAATATAACTGGAATACGGAGGGAGTAGCATTGGGCGAACATAGCATCAAAGTGATTGAGATCATCGGCGGGAATGAAGTGTCCGGTGACGAAGCGACCCTTACCATTACCAACCCGCAATGGGAAGAGCAAAATTTGGTTTCCAATGTCGGGACGGACGGGAAATTTTATGATGTTTTCTTCCTCAATGACCAAGAAGGCTGGGTAACGGCATCTCAATATACAGACGGTTATATCCTGCATACGTCCGATGGTGGCAACACTTGGTCGGCATATCAACATAGTTGGGAACTCTTTAATACGATTGCTTTCGTGAGCCCGGGTGAGGGCGTATCCGTGGGGCTTGGAGGTACGCACCTCTTTAAAATCACCGGTAGCGGTTCGGACGTAGAAGAGTTTGGTCAAGGAATACCGGTAGCGGACAATTACGTATTGGACAAAAATCTTGGATTGTCGGCACAAGTGAATGGCATTAACCTCACCGGAATGGATAACGACGGTAATTTTTCTATTATCCGCACCGGTTTCGGAGACGAACAGATAGCGGGCATTACCCCCATCGTTAATTCAGGGGGAGCTACGGAAATGGGGTTTGCCGGCAACAAAGGGATACTTAGCGTTCAACTCGGAGGCGATAATAAGGTGATGATTACCAATGACGGAGGCGTGTCCTGGCAAGATTATTCTCTCACGGCATTGGAGATGTACGATGAAATCAAAAATATATGCGTTTTCAATAATGATGTTATCTGGATGGCAGGGACTCATCTCGATGGAAATGTCCCTCCCAATCCGGTTGGCGCTTTCGTAGCTGTCTCTAATGACGGGGGAATAAATTGGCAAAGAATAAGCGTTCCCCAAGCAACCGGCTTCACTTCCGTGGCAGTGGTAAGTACTACGGAAGCCTACGCCAGTGTCGGTTATGATAGCCAAACGTCCGAGCCCAAACTTTATTACACGGAAGATGGCGGACTCTCTTGGCAGGCAATAACCGAAGTTTCCGGTACTAAGGCGCTTACAAAAGTAGTATTTAAAGGAACCGATTTCGGCTATGCCATCGGCTATGATGGTGTTGCCTACCGTTATACGAATGTGAAATAAAATAGGTCGTAATACGACCTCCGTACATCATAAAAAATAGAAATTATGAAAATTTTAATGCGATTTTTCAGTGTAGTATTCGTAGTAGCAGCTTTGCAATCTTGTGATAAGATACTGGATCCTCCTACGGATGATAATACACAAAATGACAAAGTGGAAAGATTGAAATGGAAGGTTGAATTTGATGAAGTGGATGCCAATTCGCTACTTAATCCTGTCCCGGCGGTGGACCCTTCGGGCAATGTGTATGTGCTTGCCAATGTGCACGACATTCCTACGGCGACCCAAATAATGAAAATTAGCCCTTCGGGCGAAAAACTATGGTCTGTTCGTATTAAAAAGAGCCTGGCTTCCCGTATAATGTATCAAAATGAAAAGCTCTATTTCACTATTGATAAGACCTTGTATTGTCTGAACGCTGCTGACGGAACGGAACTTTGGACTGTCAATGATGCGGCAACGTATAATATTATCGCGATGAATAATGAACGGATTTATCTTACCCATTGGCAAGATACCAATTTCCCGGGTAGAAGTTTCCTCGATGCTTACGACCTTTCCGGAAATAAAATCTGGTCGCACCGGATATATTTTCCGGGAACGGACTCTGTTTATTCCAATAATTTCCCCTATACGATAAGTCTCCACGACAATCAAATTTACCTCGGGGTGTTAGCCGAAGTGGGTAATGCGAAATTTGGTATCATCAATTATCAAGACAATGGAGATGCGCCGGAGGAAAAATGGAATTGGTTGGCACCGGATGATTATGTAAGCGGAGATCAATCCTATTTCCGGGATTTTGCCATTGACAATGATAACAATTTATTATTCAGGCTTACGAATGACGGTACGCAATATATTTTCTCAGTAAGCGAAAACGGCTCTTTCAATTGGAAAACGCCTTCCATACAACAAAAGGAGATTGTAGATGTCAGCATCAATGCGGATGGTGATTTCTTCACGGCATATAGCCAAGCCGAAAAAGGCTCTTCCGCCGGCAACGTATGGACGAGTGAAGCTAAAAAAGATTGGGATTATGAAGGATTAGCCGCACAAGCACCTGTCATCACCCAAAACGGGAATATTATTTACAGTAACAATTCCGCTCTGTTGAGCCTGTTGAAAGCGGACGGTAGTTTGGAATGGGAACAATATATTTATCCTTGCGATATCTGTACCGAAGAGTTTCATAATGTTGCCCTTGCTCCCAACGGAGACATTATTGTTGTCGGAAAATTCCGGGTATATTGCTTTGAAGGTGACGGCAGCGGACTGCCGGAAAATACTTGGGCTAAAACCTTTGGTAGTTATGGCAATACCGCTAATAAATTTTGGTAAACCTATTGTACGGGATTGTTCTATTGTCTCTTTGCCGGTTTTCAGGACGAGCGTAACGCGGAAGCCGGACATTATAGACAAGCTCTAATAAGGTTTTGAAGCGGGGACAGATTTAGCTACTGAGGTTTATAACCAAGGGATAAGGTCTCCTTTTTTAATTTTGAATTGTAAATTGTTGAACATCCGCAATTTACAACAAAGCCTTTTCTGTGAAACTCTGTGCAGTACTCCGTGTTCCTCTATGGTTTAAAAAATTTATTCGTGCATTCGTGGCATTTTTTATTTCCATTCCGCAGGGCAGCGACCTCCGTTCTCCAATTTTGCGATATTTCGCCTGCGGTGATTTCTGCATACC
>WFZU01000046.1 GCA_015489405.1 Bacteroidales bacterium | reverse complement strand
TTTTGTTGTGCTTCTTTAATACTCATTTGCTCCATTGGAATATTGTATCTTGTTCATTATCAATGAAAATACTAAAATTTTATTACTAAGCCCATTCGGGGAAATACACTCTTATTTGCTTATTTTTGCGCAAACCGGATTAATATCAATGACAATACACCGAATACCATATTCGGAACCCAAATCGCGAGAGTGGGATTGACGCCACCGTTGGTAGCTAATACTTTGGAGATTTGCATAAAAAATATGTACGTAAAGGCTAAAGCCAATCCCAGCCCGAGATGCAAGCCCATTCCTCCTCTGATTTTGCGGGAAGAAATAGAGACTCCGATAATCGTCATAATGATCGTGGCTACCGGAAACGCTCTCCGTTGTTCCTTGGCAATGCGCAAATTCACGATGCGGGTCGAGCCTTTTAGCTTCTCCGCTTCTATTTGGGCATTGAGTTCGGGGAGTGTCATTTGATTGATTTCATCTTTGTAGTGGACAAAATCCGCTACGGTCAGAGGCAGTGCGGTGTCTTTTTTGACTCCCGTTTTGAACGTTTCAAGATTGCCTTTAAACGTACGTTCAAAATACCGCCGGATTTTCCATTTCCCGGCTGTACTGTCCCAGCGTGCATATTTTGAATTCATCTTGTATAGCAGGCGATTGCCATCAAAATGTTCCAGGGAGAAGTTGTTCCCCTGGTTTCGCCGGGCATCAAAACTACTGACATAGACAAAAACCCCGGGCTTGATTTGGAGATGAATATTCCGGTTCCGGTTTACGTACTTATTACGGATGTATTTCGTCTTAAAAGCGACACGTTGTTTGTCCGTAACCGGAATGATGTAATTGCCCAAAATATATGAAATGCCGCCCAACAGGAAAGCAACGACCAGATAAGGAAGCAGAAGCCTCCGGAAACTTATTCCACTGCTGTGGATAGCAATAATCTCACTGTTGCCCGCCATTTTGGAAGTGAAGAAAATCACGGCAATAAAAACAAAAAGATAGCTGAAAAGATTGGCAAAATAGGGGATAAAACGAAGATAATAGTCAAAAATGATGGCGCTTAATGGTGCTTTTTTCTCAATAAAATCACCAATATTTTCAGAAACATCAAAAATGATTACGATCACAATCAGAAGTCCCAGCGAAAGAAAGAAAGTCGCCAGAAATTTTCGAATGATATAGTAATCTAATGTATTCATCTAACGCCTGTAACTTACCTTTTTTATCATTGTTTCTTTCCACATCGTAAAATCTCCACCCAATATATGTTTTCTTGCTTCCCCCGTTAGCCACAAAAAGAAAGCCAAATTGTGCAGACTGGCTATCATCCCCGCCAAATTTTCTTTTACGGTAAACAAATGACGTAGATAGGCTTTGGAGTACTCCCTGTCAACAAAAGAAAATCCATTTTCGTCAAGGGGCGAAAAATCATACTTCCATTTTTCATTTTTGATATTGATGACACCTTCGGAAGTATAGATATGTCCGTGTCTTGCATTGCGCGTAGGCAACACACAGTCAAACATATCCACTCCCAAAGCGATACTTTCCAAAATGTTTTGAGGGGTGCCGACCCCCATGAGGTAGCGTGGTTTGTCTTTGGGTAGAATACGGCATACGAGGTCTGTCATTTCATACATTTTTTCGTGCGGTTCGCCGACAGACAGACCGCCAATGGCATTCCCGTCCGCTTCTTTGGAGGCGATGACCTCCGCAGATTGTTTACGCAGACCGGGGTAAGTGCTACCCTGCACGATAGGAAAAAGAGCTTGCGAATGCCCATAGAGCGGGGTAGTATTTTCCACGTGCCGGATACATCTATCCAACCAGCGGTGGGTCAATTCCATAGAGTTTTTTGCATATGAATAATCTGCGGGGTAGGGAGGACATTCATCGAATGCCATAATGATGTCGCCGCCTATAACACGCTGTATATCAATAGATTTTTCGGGCGTAAATTGATGCTTTGAACCGTCGATATGGGAACGGAACAATACGCCTTCTTCACTGATTTTGCGACTGGCGGCGAGCGAAAAAACCTGATAGCCTCCGCTGTCCGTAAGCACCGGACGATCCCAGCCGTTGAAACGGTGCAATCCGCCTGCCGCCTTCATCACTTCCATGCCGGGACGCAAATAGAGGTGGTAGGTATTGCCGAGTATGATTTGCGCCCGGACATCTTCTTTCAAATCTCTTATGTGGACTGACTTTACGGCAGCGGCAGTTCCCACAGGCATAAAAACAGGGGTTTGTATCAATCCGTGATCCGTGTGGAGCGTCCCTGCCCTGGCTGCCGAATATTCATCTGTTTTTTGAAGTTCAAACTGCATAAAGGATATATTTTTTCTATTAATCCCCGTGCGATGTTCATAGATGTTGATCCTTCTTTACATCCGTCGCAATAAACAAAAAGCCCTCTTGACAAGAAGGCTTTCGAGTATTAATATCTTTTTCGTCCGGAATACACCGCCTCATATCGTTTTCTGATAAAGACGGACTTCCGCAAATATGATTACAATCCCAACTCTTTTTTGACCAATGACATAATATCCTGACTCGGTTCCGCATAGAGCAAGAGACCTTCCGTAGAATTAAAGACATAGGTATAGCCATTGGCTTTAGCTACTTTCTCAACAGCCTTTTTAGCTTTTTCTATATAAGGATTCTGCAATTCCATTTGTTTTTTCTGAATATCTTGTTGGGCTTGCGTCTGAAAATCATAGATTTTTTGCTCCAAGGTTTTCAATTCTCCTTCTTTGGTCTTTTTGATAAGATCGGAATAACTGTTGCTGTTGGTTTGATAGTCCATCGCTTTCTTTTCGTACTCGCTGGACATCTCTTGCAATACGGATTCCAAATCCTTTTGATATTTTTGTAATTCCGCATTGATTGAATCCATGTGAGGAGTCAATACCAATTCATACAGTTTGCCAAAGTCAATATGCCCGAATTTGTTCTGAGCTTTTGCCTGTGTGGCGACCAACATCATAAACACGATGATGACTAATCCAATTCCTTTTTTCATACAAATACTTTTTTTGTTCGGCTGCGAAATTATATCTTTTTTCTTTTGACAATATAAATGTTTTTAAAATAATTGTTAAAAAAATAATCCTTACGCCTATTAATTTTCTACTTTTGCGGAATGCAAAAAATGAGCAGGCAATTACTGTATTGGATAGTGTTTATTACCGGTAGTTTTACCATGATTTTTGAACTGTCGGGCATTCGTCTGTTGGGTCCTTTTTTGGGAACTTCTATCGTCGTTTGGTCCGGGACTATCGGAGTGATTATGGCGAGTCTGGCATTGGGTTATCAAATCGGCGGGAAGGTGGCAGACCGTTTTCCGGAGAGAGACCACCTGACTTGGACGCTTAGTCTCGCCGGATTTTTTGTGTTATTTACAGCTTTGGGCAACCAGAAAATAATTTTGTTTGTATTGAAGAATATAAGCGGATTGCCGGCGCAAACCTTATGGAGTGCTGTTTTGCTCTTTATTCCCGCAAATTTTTTTTTGGGTGCGGTCTTACCGTTAAGCGCTAAATTGGTGCTCCGCGAGCTCCCGGTGAGTGGCGCTAAGGTGGGTATGCTGTATGCACTTTCGACTTTGGGAAGCATTCTGGGCACTGTGTCGGGAGGCTTTCTTTTTATTCCCTTTTGGGGACATTTTGCCGTTTTGCTGGCGATGGCATTTGCGCTCTTTCTGTTAGCGGTTTTATGGTTCATCGCGCGAAAGAACTTCCGTTTGTGGGTTATTCCGGCAGTATTCTTGGCGCTTGGTTTGTTGATGTTGGGACGCAAAAACCTTCATCATAAATACATCGATATGGATACGGCATACAACCGGGTGATTGTGCGGGAGACCTTTGACCGTAACGGAAAGCCGGTCAGAAAACTGTTTGTCAACAATGAGGGGAGCTCGGCAATGTATTTGGACAATGACAGTTTGGCTTTTGAGGTGCTCAACTACTACGATTTGGCGATGTTTTTTCGCCCCGGGCTGAAACACATTATGATGATCGGGGGGTCCGGATATGCCTATCCGAAATATTTTCTCCATCATTTTCCGGACAAGAAGATTGATGTGGTGGAAATCGACCCGGGTTTGACCCGGATTGCCAAGACATATTTTCGCTTGAAAGACAATCCCCGCTTAACTATTTTTCATGAGGACGGACGGACGTTTCTAAACCGGAGTGAGCATCGCTACGATGCTATCTTAATGGATGCTTATAAATCACTTCTTACGGTGCCTTTTCAACTGACCACCCTGGAAGCAATTCAAAAAATCTATGACAATCTGGACGATGACGGTATCTTTCTGGCAAACATTATCGGCACTTACGATAGTCAAAGCAATTATTTTTTAAGGGCGGAGATGAAAACGATTCTTAACGTCTTCCCGGAGGTGAAATTGTTTGCCGTGCAATATCCCCGGGCTCAAGGAAAAGAGCGTGGATATTTTCAAAATATGATGTTGATTGCTTTCAAAAACAAAAAAAACTATGACCTCCACTCGCCGGATAGCCGTATAGACCGGATGTTGCAACATCTCGTGAAAGAAAAATTTCCGCTTGACCTGCCGGTTTTGACGGATGACTATGCGCCCGTGGAATACTATACGTATAAGGCACTGAAATAGCAAAAAACACTCCGGATAATTGTTTTACAAAAGTCGGCGTAATATGCCAAAATATTTGCCCAAGCCTTTTTATTGGGTACGGGTAAACACGGCGGAACATTGGATAAGGTCTGCTCCGTCATTGAGCGAATAGCTCCATGTGATTTTGTCTCCGGAAAGGGTCCCGTTGCCTTGTACTTCGGTGCCATCTACGGTCTGTTTAAGTACCGTGATAAGATCTCCGCTAATGCCGGCATGCACCTGCATATCATAGCCCATTTGGGCAAAGTTGGAAATATAGACTTTCGTCGAATCCGAATAGTCCGCACTTATTTCAACCGAATAACTGCTTTTCGAACAATCCTCCTGGACATTCCACGAACCGGTATAATCGGATACCCCCAAGGGGTGATCGGGAGCAAGATCTTCTCCTACACAAGAAGCCAACAATAAGGCTGCAAACAAGACATACAAAACTCTTTTCATACTCGTATTTTTGTCTTTTTCAAATCAAATATTATGCCATCTTTTTGAAAATAGCCCCCCATAATATGCTGTACTGCGTCCGGCTAATATGTCCGCCTTTTTCGCTATGCTCAGACTCAAAACCTTAATCCGTGAGTCTCCAAAAATTTTTTTAGTGAATAAAAATTTGTTTACCTTTGCCGCAATAAAAATTATTTGATATGAGGGTGGGCATCAGACAACAAAATATCCGGCTCAAGGAGCTCTTGGGACATAAAAACATCCAAACAACTATGATATATACCCACGTAAGTAATACTGTAAAACGTAATATCATATCCCCCATAGAGTATTTAAACCTTAATATAGACGAAAAACCCTGACAAATTATAGGGGGTTGTCGGGATATAATATAGTTGTGCCCAATGCTAAAAAAAGAGGAAACCAAGGATGAAAAAAATTTTGTTAGCATATAAAATACTGAAAGAAAATTCCAGCGCACAAGCCAACGCTCAATCCCAAAATTGCAAAAGAGCTATTTTGTCCCCATCCTAATAAGCTTTGATT
>WFZU01000045.1 GCA_015489405.1 Bacteroidales bacterium | reverse complement strand
GATTTAATTCATACTTTGAGTAGATTTCTTTTTTTATTTTTTTCCTTGCTAAATATTTAGGGTCATTTTCAAGTCCCCAAAACTCAATATAAACTGCTTTCCCTCCATTTTTTGAAGGAATATAAAAATCAGAATAAACATCTTCTTCTATTGGCAATTTTCTTTCATATGCGTGTGCAAGACCATAATCATATAGAGCATTATCAATAACAACTTCTGCTCTTGACCGTACTTGATGTCCATCTTTTGTTCGGTAATTTGCCGGAAATTTTGTTCTAAAATCATCCTTATTAGGTTCAGTTGATTTCTCAATTTTTGTTTCTTGTGAACCTTTATGATTGATAGACCTAAGAAGAGATTTATTTTTCAATATTTCTTTTGGCCACATTACATAAGTTCCACCAGAAGTGTGTTCAAATTGTACGCCTCCAACCTTTCTACCTAATGAAGTAACAGTCCAACCCTTAATGGCTTTTTCTGTCCATCCAATTTCAGCAAAAACTAAATTAATTCTCTGTGAGGATAATCCAAACTCTTTCCCAACAGTTGTTGCATTCACGAGTTCTTGTCTATTTTCTTTCTTTAAATTAAAAGGGTCAAAATCTTGTGGCCAGACTACATACTCCCCATACTGTTTATTAAAAATCATTTCTCCTCCAAATTCCTTTCCCTTTCTTGTCAAATTCCAACGGTCATCTTTTCTATAAATAAGTTTTTGTTCCGCCAATTCATTAAAAAGTTCTCGACTTGAAACATTCAAGTTTTTTGAAAGAGCTGATGTACTTATTTTCTTCATAATGTTTCTCTATTTTTCTTGTTTTCTATATTGCCTAACTATATTATATCCCGACAAAACCCCAAAATTTGTCGGGGTTTTTATCCATATTAAGGTTTAAATCCTCCATGGAGGATATGATATTACGTTTTACAGTATTACTGACGTGGGCATATATCATAGTTGTTTGGTTGTTTTTGTGTCCCGAAAGCTTTCTACCCCTGATATTTTGTTGTCTGCCGCTTACCCTCATATTAATTAATCTTTGTTGCGGCAAAGGTAAACAATTTTCATTATCCATATAATTATTTGCCAAAAAATCCTTGTAAAATCAAGGACTTTCCTTTTTTCAATGTGTTATTTTGAGCGTACAGAAATAAAGTTTTGAGCACAAGCATAACGAAGAGCCGGGCGCAGCGAATAGGTGAATACCTTTTAAATCGATTGAGCTAATGAACAAACCTTGGGACAAGCAACAGACTTTTTCACCCGAATTCCAGAATAATTTTTGTTCCATTTGCAATATTTTATACTTTTGCGCCGCTTTTGATTTCTTATTTCAACGGATAAAACATGATAATACGAAGTAAAGCTCCTTTGAGAATTGGTCTTGCCGGCGGAGGAACCGATGTGTCTCCATATTGCGACCGTTTCGGCGGAGCCATCTTGAATGCCACTATCTCACTTTACGCACATGCCGGCATCGAACCTCTCGACAACGGTAAAATCATTTTGCACAGCATTGATAAAAATCAGGTATTGGAGTTTGATTCGCTTATGAGTCTTCCCATTAACGGGGAATTGGACTTGATCAAAGGAATTTACAACCGTATTGTCAAAGATTATCACAAATCGCCACTTTCATTCCGGCTGACTACTGCCGTAGATGCTCCGGCAGGTTCGGGACTGGGCACTTCTTCGACCTTGGTCGTAGCGATTCTGGGTGCTTTTGCCGAATGGTTGAAACTCCCTTTAGGCGAATATGATATAGCCTATCTTGCCTACGACATAGAACGCAAAGACTTGGGGATGGCGGGAGGCAAACAAGACCAATACGCTGCCACTTTCGGCGGCGTCAATTATATGGAATTTTATGACCACGAAAAGGTCATCGTAAACCCTTTGCGTATCCGTCAAAACTATCGTGATGAGTTGGCACATAACCTGCTACTCTACAATCTTGAGACGTCCCGGCTTTCGTCAAAAATCATTGAGGCAGAGCAAAAAAACGTACGGGACAATAGCCGTGAAACCATTGAAGCCATGCACCAACTCAAAAAGCAAGCCTCGCTTATGAAAGAGGCATTACTGAAAGGGAGAATCAATGAAATAGGTGAAATCCTGGACTTCGGTTGGCGGCACAAAAAGAAAATGGCACAAGGAATCACCAATCCGGAGATAGATGAAATCTATGAAATAGCTACCGCCAACGGAGCTAGCGGAGGCAAGATTTCCGGTGCAGGCGGCGGCGGATTTATGTTCTTCTATTGTCCGGGAAACAAAAAGTATAAAGTGATGGAAGCCCTGCGGAATTACAAAGGATTTTTCACTCATTTTGACTTCGTCAAAACCGGTCTCCGGACATGGAGTTTATAACAATTATCAATTATGGAACAAGCAAAAAAACCGAAAAAATTAGGAGAATTATTTTCTACAGCCATATCGGGCAACGATATTTCATCGTCCGTCCTCTATGTATCGGCACTTTCCATTATTTACGGTGGACAATATGCGTGGATAGCGCTTCTGATTGTAGCCTTGGTATTATATCTTTTCCGGAAAATATACGGAGAAGTGGTCGGAGCGCTTCCGCTCAACGGAGGTGCCTACAATGCTCTCCTTAACACGACCAGCAAAAGCATGGCTTCGCTCGCAGCGACCCTGACCATGCTCTCCTATATGGCTACTGCCGTCATCTCCGCAAGCGAGGGGATGCACTATCTCAACCATATCCTTCCCGGGCTTCCGGTGCAGGCTGCAACGATTGCTATTCTGGCAATCTTTATGTTCCTGACCATTATCGGAATTGGCGAATCGGCTATCGTGGCAACTATGATTTTCATTTTTCACCTGTTTTCCCTCGTGGTTTTGAGTGTTGCCATCTTTATTTTCTTGGGACACGAAGGATTTGGCACTTTTATTGAAAACTGGAACAGCCCTCCCAAAGAGGGAAGCGTACTGTTGGCGATTTTCTGGGGATTTTCAGCGGCGATGTTGGGGATTTCCGGTTTTGAGAGTTCTGCCAACTTTGTCGAGGAACAAGAGCGGGGCGTCTTCCCCAAGACCTTGCGCAATATGTGGATTATCGTAAGCATCTTCAATCCGTTAATGGCTTTCCTGGCACTGTCCCTGTTTAGTGTGGACGGAGTCGCCGAACACAAAAACGACCTCTTGGCATATATGGGAGAAATCGTTGGTGGAGGCTGGCTGAGCACCATCGTCTCCATCGATGCCGTATTGGTATTAAGTGGTGCCGTCCTGACTTCCTTCGTCGGGGTCTCCGGATTGATAGAGCGTATCACATTGGATAGAATCCTGCCCGACTGGTTGCTACGCAAAAACAAGCGGGGAAGTTCCTATCGCATCAGTATCGTATTTTTCTTGCTTACCGTATCCATCCTTTTTATCACACAGGGTGAAGTAAAGGTATTAGCGGGAGTATATACCATCTCGTTTTTGGCAGTTATGGCTTTATTTGCCATCGGGAATATGCTACTCAAAATAAAAAGGAAAAAATTACCCCGCCCCGAACAGGCAAGCTGGATCGCTATCATTATGGCATTGTCCGCCGTAGTAGTAGCACTGGTCGGTAATATCCTGAAAACGCCGGACGAGGGCATGCCCAACAACTTCCTGGTATTCAGCGAATATTTCCTCTTCGCTATCACCTTGATTGTCATTATGTTAAACCGTGTTGCACTACTGAAATTTATTTTGGGATTTGTTCAAAATATTTTCTCCACAGTCCTGCTTACACTCCGTAAAATAAACAGAAGTATCCTCAACACGATTAACCGTATCAACTCCCAGGAGTTTGTCTTTTTCACCAAAGGTGACAACATTGCAAACCTCAACCGTGTAATGCTCTACATTCAAAAAAATGAGCATACCAAAAAGATCAAAATCGTTACGGTGATGAAAGAAAAAGATGAGGAACTCATTAAAAAATTAGCTACCGACCTTGAATTTCTGGACAGGGAATATCCTGAAATTGAAATCGAATTTGTACACATTGAGGGCAAAACATTCGGTCCCGGATTGGTCAAAGAATTATCCAAAGAGTGGAATATCCCCATCAACTTTATGTTTATCGGCTCTCCGGGAGACCATTTCCCCTACCGTTTGGAAGAGTTGGGGGGAGTGCGCCTGATTATCTGACGTGTAAAAAGCTTTTCGATTTGCCATTTGTAGAGATGCAGGTCATCGCCGCCTAATCTTTCCCATATCCGGCGTGAAGAATGCAAATAATAAATGAGTTCGTACAATTCTTCCGGTCCAAAAAGAAATTGTATCTTTGCATACAATATGAAAACACGAATTAGCATTTTATTGTGGTTTTTTCTGTTCCTTTTATCAGGGACATCCCAAGGGCAAAGGTGGAAATTTTGGAAAAAGAAACATTTCCCGACCTACGATTCCACCTATGTATGCAAATTGCCTAAAAACCTGACTGTAGAATTTAACAATATCACGGATTTCAATCAAATAAGGGTACAAAACAAGAAAAATCTTCGTCGCTCTCTCCCCTATCGCCCCGCCACTCCTGTGGACATCGGGCTGAAAGTGGATTATTCATGGTTAGGTATCAGCTTGGGACTGACTCACTTCAACCGGGATCAAGACCTCTACGGAAAAACCCGTAAATTTGACCTCACCCTCAACATCTACGGACGTTGGCTGGTTACCGATTTGATTTACAGACGTTACAAAGGTTTTTATACTAGCATTTCCGATAGCGCTTCCGGCGCCCATCCAATATATCCGGGTTTGACACAAACATTTTTCAATCTGAATATGCTCTACCTTTTCAATTCGATGAAATATTCTTCCAAAGCGGCATTTACACAAAATGAAATTCAATTGAAAAGCGGTGGTTCTCCCCTCTTCGGTTTCTATTTGGCATACCATAACATTTTCGCTCCGGAGATTCCTATTCCCGACACTTTGTTGAATACATTTCAAACGGCTAAACGATTTAACCTTTCACAAATTTCCATCATGGGCTTCCAAATAGGCTATGCGCATACTTTTGTCATCCGCAAAAATATTAAATTCGGCTTCTTACTGAATCCGGTATTCGGATTTCAGATTTTTCACATGGGAAACACACTCAATAAAGACCGTTATTGGGGGGTTGAAGGAATTGTAAAATGGAATTACCGTGCTTCCTTGATATACGATAAAAAGTGGTTCTACTGCGGAGCTATGTTTCTGAAAGACAACAGCTTCATCGGTCAAAGCAAAAAATCTTTTACGGATTACTTCCGGATACAATCCGGTTTTTTCAAAGTCTTTGCGGGCTTTCGCCTTTACCGTACTCCCAAGTTTGAACGCTGACATTACAGCAACTATCTGACAACAACTCAAAAACCTTTTTTTATTCAAGGAAATTTGTGCAAAATATTTTGAAAAAAAGCCGCAAAATAATCCGAAAATTATATAATTTTACCGCCGTAATTTAAACAAAAAAAGAAGTATGTCAGGACACAGTAAATGGTCAACTATTAAAAGAAAAAAAGGAGCGGCCGATGCCAAACGGTCAAAGATATTTTCCAAACTGGTAAAAGAAATTACCATAGCTGTCAAAGAAGGAGGACCTGATCCGGACTCCAACCCTAAACTCCGGCTGGCAATTGCCAATGCCAAAGGACAGAGTATGCCCAAAGATAATATTACCCGCGCTATCAGCAAGGGAGAAGATAAAGACGGCTCCAATTATACGGAACTCACCTACGAAGGATACCTCTCTCACGGAATTGCCGTGTACGTGGAATGTATGACTGACAACCAACAACGTACCGTAAGCAACGTTAGGGCTATCTTCAACAAATATGGCGGGAACCTCGGCACCAACGGCTCTTTAAGTTTCTTATTTGACCGCAAGGGCGTTTTCACCATTCCCGTGCAAAATGTTGAAATGGATATGGAGGAATTTGAAATGGAAGCGATTGATGCCGGTGCTGAAGATTTTGAAATTGAAAATGACTATATTTCCATCACTACCGCACTGGAAGATTTCGGCAGTATGCAAAAGAAATTGGAAGAATTAAACATCGAAGCAGAGAACGCAGCCTTGGAAAGAATCCCTCACGAAACCGTGAAACTCGATCCCGAAGACGCTCAAAAAATAATGAAAGTTATTGAAGTTTTTGAGGATGACGATGATGTGCAAAATGTATATCACAACCTTGAGATTACCGATGAGCTGATGGATGCCATGGATTGACGGCAACAAGTATTTGCAAAATCATTTTTTTGAAATGTGAAGCGGGCTTTCCGGTTCAATCTTTTTTTCTGTTCCGGCATGCGGGTATTGCGTTGGTTTTCCCGTTTGTCTTGTTCCGGACTTTTTTAACCTTAAATCTTTGTATCCGTGAATGATTGTAGCGAAAGCGTGTATCGCCTGTTGGAAGATATGGGTAACGCAAGCCGGAGAAATCGCGAAGAAGCGGCCCTGACAATCCGGACAGACACGACGCTGTTTCCGTTTTTGCTGCAAGCAGCCTTTGAAATACAATACAAAAACCATCACAAGGCAGCTTGGATACTCGAAATTGTATTGGAAACGAATATTGAACTCATCGCTCCTCATTTGGATACATTTTGTTCCGGACTCCACCGCATCGAGAATGAAAGCGCGATGAGACCCTTATCCAAAATTTGTTATTGGATTGCCCGTGCGTATGTGGAAGAGAAAAATCCCCTTATCACACAACAGCTCCGCCCGTCCGGCATTCAAAAAATAATTGAAAGCAATTTTGATTGGTTAACCGGCAATCACAAAGTTGCGACACAAGTCTTTGCCATGGATACCCTTTTTCTTTTCGGGCAAGTCCCGGGCGAAGATTATGACTGGATACATACGGAACTTCAATCCGTTATCCTACACAACATAAGTCAAGGAAGTCCCGGATATAAGTCCCATGGGAAAAAGTTACTGAAACTGATGCGACAAAAAAAAGGGATAAACCGTAACCGTTAATTTCGCTTTATCCCTTCTTACATAATCTTCGCAAGAGTCTATTCTTTTAATATTCCTTTGGAGATAACCACCCGTTGAACTTGGTTGGTACCTTCATAGATTTGACACAATTTCGCATCACGCATCATTTTCTCCACTTCAAATTCCCACGTGTAGCCGTCGCCCCCCATCACTTGAACGGCATCGGTAGTTACTTCCATTCCGATGTCGGAAGCGTACATCTTGGACATCGCCGAAAGTTTATTGAGTCTCTTCTTATCATGGTCATAGGCCCAAGCAGCATTCCAGGTCAAGAGGCGCGCGGTCTCAATCTTCGTTGCCATATCCGCCAGCATAAATCCGATGGCTTGATTGGAAGCAATGGGTTTACCAAACTGTATTCTGTTTTTCGCCCATTCCTTAGCCGTTTCATAAGCCGAGCGGGCATTTCCGACACTCAAAGCCGCTACTCCCGTACGGGTGCGGTCAAAGGTTTTCATAGCAATAATAAATCCGTGTCCTTCTCCCCCGATACGGTTCTCAACAGGGATTTCCACATCGGTAAAGATAATTTCATTTTGTACGGAAGCTTTCTGACCCATCTTGTTCAAATGGGGCTTGATTTGTACGCCGGGAGAATCCGTAGGTACAACGAAAGCAGACAAACTGCGGGAACCTCTTTCCGGATCAGTCAATGCAAACACCGTTATAAAAGAAGAAACCTCTGCATTGGTAATAAAGCGTTTGTGCCCGTTAATAATATATTTATCCCCTTTCTTAATGGCAGTGGATTTAATTCCCTGCACATCGGAGCCGGCATTAGGTTCAGTCAAACCGTAAGCGGCGACCCCCTGTCTTTCATTGATGATACCAAAGAATTTTTTCTTTTGTTCTTCTGTAGCAGCAATAAACAAAGGAGTCAGAGCCAAGGTGTTAGCTTCGATACAGATACCGATACCGACACAGCCTGCCCCCAATTCTTCGGCAGCAATTGCCCCGTCCAGCAAGCTATGACTGTGTCCGCCATATTCTTTGGCAATGGGACCGTTCATAACTCCCTCACTGTAAGCAGCTTTTACAATTTCCCATGGAAATTCGGCACTGGCATCATATTTCAAACGATTGGGAACAATCCATCGTTTTGCAAAATCACGATATTTCTCTTGAATCGCT
>WFZU01000044.1 GCA_015489405.1 Bacteroidales bacterium | reverse complement strand
CGTTATAAATAGGAGGTGTGATTTATTTTAGCCGGGTCGTTAACCCTACGCGAGAAGTAATGGAAACACCTGATTTAAAGCATCCTCCGTATCAATCAAAGAGTACCGGGACAGCGAAAACCGGTGAACGAAAAGTGTCTTGCTAAATTTTTTCAAAAAAAAATAAATAATAAATATGCCGGTAATGAAAATTTATTACCTTTGCTTTAGTTTTTCGGGAGGTATTGCGTTTTCGTATTTAACTGTCTCATTGAGTTTTGCACTTATTCGAGCGCAATCGGGGGAGGAATAACTTTTAAATTTGGAAGATTATGAAGAAGATTTATGTTTTTGTTTTTCTACTGACTTTTGTAGTTAGTGTTAACGCTCAGGGGAGAAGAGGTTCCGGTTTGTTGGATAACTGGAGTATGAATTTTAATCTTGGAGTCACCTCATTTTATGGTGACATCAGTGTCAACGACGGTGATATTATTAAGAAATACACGGAAGAGAGTGCACCGGCTTATAGTTTACGTGTCAGTAAGTTCATCAATGAAAATTTCGGCATTGGCGGGCAAGTTCTATACGGAAACCTGAAAGGGTTACGAAATTATAGCAATGTTCATACTCATAGCTTCACTTCCAAGGTATTGGAATATAATTTTTCATTGAGATACAACATCACCAATGTAATTCTGGGGAGACCCACAAAACTTAACTTGGAATTGTATTCCGGCATGGGACAATTCTTTTTCCACACAACATACACGGATGTTTATCCGGATGATCCAAGTACGGAACAGCCGCTGGAAGTTAATACATTTGCAAAAATGACTCCGGAGTTCGTATATTTCTTTGGGGGCGTCCTTAATTATGATGTTACCAAGGAAATAGCCTTAACAATGAATTTGGGACTCAGGCAAGCTCATAATGATAAAATGGATGGCAAACGATTTCCCACTGAAAAGGATAAACTGACTTGGGATTATTATACACATACGAGTTTTGGTGTTACGTATAAGTTTGGCGGTGGACATTCCGGCGGTAGTGCACACCGTTGGAGAAATACCGGAAGGAAGAAAGGACGAATATTAGCCAAGAAAAGAAGAAGATAGGGACTGATATTTTCATGAGAAATATCTTTTTTGCAACTGTCTTTCTACTCTCTTTGTCGCCGCTTTTTTCTCAGTCCGGAAGAGTTACGTTCGAGAATCATACGGACTTTTTCAAGTCCTTGTATAATCTAAACTTCAAGAACGCCGGTTCGCTTTTGAACCGGATGGATACGGGTCTTGTAGAATATCATTTCCTTGTTGCCAATTATTACTGGTGGAATTATCTTTGTGACGGGTCGGCACAATTCAAGGATTCCATTTCTTTGCATTTACATCTTTCTCTTGCCAAAGTGGCTCATCAAGACAGCCTCCCCCAAGCTTATTATTTGAAACTGACGAGCTATGCTTTTCTGGCAAGGCTTTCCCTCTTTGATAATCATTATCTGGATGCACTGCTGTATGCCAACAACATCACGGACAACATTGAATTTTCGCTGAAAAATGCGGATAAATCACCGTACTATAAAATTATGGCAGGATTATACAATTATGCCGCAGGCTATGGGAAACATACTTATTGGTATCTGTATCCTTATTTTCTGACTATTCCCGAAGGGGATGAGAAAAAAGGGCTCGAACAATTGCAAAGTCTCTGTGACAATCCCGATTTCCTTATTCAAAATGAAGCCAATTATTTCTTGATGCGCATCTATTATGAGGCTTATTCGGACTATCAAAATGCTGCCAAACATTGCCGCAAAATTTTACAAAACAATCCGGATAATCTAATCTATCGCGGGCTGCTTATCTATATCTATACGCAGATAAACCGGACGGAAGAAGTATCAAAACAAAAACAGATATATTTCCAAACCCTAAACATCCTAAAAAGTCAATTGTCGGAACAACAATATCATTATCTGCAAGATATCTCCAATATAAAATAATAATCATGAAACTCCATTGGCAAATACTTATCGCTATTGTGCTTGCTGTGATTCTGGGATTATTTTTCCCTACTTCATTTGTCATTCGCTCCACCTCCATTGAGGGGGCTACCAAACTTGCCATTCCCGGGACGGTGATAGAGCATATTCATCCTTTGTTGAATGAAACATTCCGCTCCTCCGGAGAATTTTTCAAAGCACTCCAAGAACACCTCCCCTCACAAGAATTTCTCACATACAAAAAAGATTTTTACCGCATAGCTTATCACAATCCATTGGTAGATTCCGTAGCATGGTTAGGGACATTATTTCTTCGCTTGCTGAAAATGCTCATCATTCCGCTTATTTTTTCTTCGATGATTTCGGGGATAACGAATATTCGTTCCGGAGAGAACTTAGGCAGAATTTTGTTTAAAACATTTGCTTATTATGTCCTTACAAGCCTTATTGCCATATTGACGGGACTGTTTTTTGTAAATCTTCTAAAACCCGGTCAAAATATCGATGCGTCTATGATGACGCAGATAGATGTACATTCATTTGTTGAGAAACAAAAAGGAATTAAAGAAATTATTTTGGAGATCGTTCCTCAAAATATTTTTCAAGCAATTGTGGAAAATCAAATGCTATCTATCATCTTTTTCGCCATTCTTTTCGGATTTTTTGTTACGAAAGTCTCCGGAGACTCAAGAAAAATATTGAGCAATTTTTTCAGTGCCGTTTTTGAAGTAATGATGAAAATCACCATGTTTGTCATTCGCTTTACGCCCATTGGAGTTTTTGCCATAATTGTAAAACTTATTGCGGACCAGGAACATCCGGAGCAGTTAGTTTCCAGCCTTGGCTTGTATATGCTCAGCGTAATTATGGCACTTGCTTTTCATTTTTTCGTTAGTTTGCCTGTATTGACCCGCCTATTGGCAAAAGTGAACCCGTTTCGTCATTTGAAAAATATGGCTACCCCCCTCTTGACTGCCTTTTCCACTTCCTCCTCCGGCGCGACACTCCCCTTAACGATGGAAGCCGTTGAGAACAAAAGTGGAGTTTCTAACAAGATCAGTAGTTTCACCTTGCCACTTGGAGCTACTATCAATATGGATGGTACGGCATTGTACGAATGTGTGGCAGCTATCTTTATCGCCCAAGCCTATGGACTTGATTTGGATATTTCCCAACAATTCGTCATCGTCATTACTGCACTCTTGGCGTCCATCGGAGCCGCAGCCATACCCATGGCAGGACTGGTTATGATTACCGTCATCCTGAGTGCTGCCGGATTGCCCCTCGAAGGAGTAGGACTTATCTTGGCAGTGGACCGGATTTTGGATATGTTCCGTACGGCTACAAATGTGTGGAGCGATACCAATGCAGCCGTGATAATCGCAAAATCCGAAGGAGAAATGTTAAAATTATAACAAAATTATTTTTATTAATTATAAATAGTGTAATTTTGCGGCGATTTTAGCAAGCGAAGAATTATGGTTAAAGCATGTCCTGTCTCAATTGAAAAAGTAGATAAGTATCTCCTGAAATCGTATGCCGGAATAGTCATTATTTTTCTGGGATTGTTTTTGTGGGGAATGAGAATACCCTTTATTTTCATTGCAGTAGATTTTCTAATCCGGGTGGTTGCAGGGTTAAAATACAGCCCTACCTGCTTTGTTTTACGAAGTCTTTTCGGAATACTTCATGTCCGTCCTTCATTGATCAATGCGGGACCAAAAAAGTTTGCGGCTGTCGTAGGTCTCTTTTTTAGTATTGCTATTTCCGTAAGTTTCATCTTGGGACACGGAAGATTAGCTGACGGCTTGGCGGTGTTTTTTCTGATAGCCTTATTGCTTGAAGTCTTTGCCAATTATTGCTTGGCTTGTAAGATACAAAGTTTATTTCTCTCTTTGATGAAGCGTTTTCAGCGATAAAATTGTTGGCAACTGCTCCGGACTATATCCAAAGCTAATATTTTCCGGGAGTGAAATTCCGGTGAATTTACTTTTGTTTGCAAACAGTTTGATATGAATACGATATTCAGGGAAAAGGCTATTTGCTGCTTGTCTATAAAGTCAAGAGTATAGGATAGAATGTTCAAGAACAAGCCTGTCTACCGTATGCACAGGCAGGGCTTGTGAAATACTCAAAACCAAGGAGTTGACATACGTCAATATGCTACATTGAGCTTGCCGAAATGAGGTTTTGAGTATGAGCGTAACGATTTATCGGACATTATAAACAAGCTCTATTTAGTGTCTGTCCATAAGGTCGGGAGTCTAGGCTATAATGTTCAAGAACAAGGCTTGCGAAATACTCAAAATCAAGGAGTTGACTTTTGTCAATGACTGTTTTGAGTATGAGCGTAACGAAGTTATTGGACATTATAGACAGACTCTAT
>WFZU01000043.1 GCA_015489405.1 Bacteroidales bacterium | reverse complement strand
TCTATAATGTCCAATAACTTCGTTACGCTCATACTCAAAACAGTCATTGACAAAAGTCAACTCCTTGATTTTGAGTATTTCGCAAGCCTTGTTCTTGAACATTATAGCCTAGACTCCCGACTTTATGGACAGACACTAATTAGGGTAAAAGTATTATGGGGCTGACCGGCAAGCAATTAGAGGTAGTGAATAATGCATTTGAGGTGTTGAAACAGGGGGGCGTCATTGTCTATCCTACCGATACTATTTGGGGATTAGGCTGCGATGTTTCCAGTCTTGATGGTATATCCCGTTTGTATGAACTGAAAGGGCGGGATAAAAATAAACCGTTTCTAATTTTGGTTGATAGCTTGGAAATGCTCTCTGACTATGTTGCTTATATCCCACAGTCTGCTTTATCGTTACTTCATTCGGTACGAAAGCCGCTAACAATTATTTATCCACGAGCACAAAATCTGGAACCTCAATTGACGGCGAATGATGGGAGCATCGGGATACGTATTGTGAAACATAGTTTCTGCAATCCTCTTCTTAAAATGCTTGATGGGGCACTCGTTTCTACCTCTGCAAATTTTTCCGGAAGTCCTGCTCCGGCTCGTTTTGAGGATATTGATCCCGCCCTTAAAGCGAAGGTGGATTTTATTGTTGATCCGGATTTGTTTTCTTCAGGAACTTCTTTCTCTTCTGCTCTTTATAAAATTATTAATGAAACAAAGATTGAATGCCTCAGGGAATAGTATGAAGCCTGTATTTTCGTTTTTTTGAGGTAATGATGCACATTACTTTTCTTTCAATTAATTAACTTTTTATTTATTAAAAGTGTTAATTTTTTTCTTTCCTTTGCGGGCATGGATTGTGTGTTAGATATTGCAGTGGAAAAAACAGAAAAACAGATGAAGAAAATAGGGGTGTATGCTATCGTAGCATTGTTAATATTGGGCTTTGTGCCAAAGACTTTTGGACAGCATAAACGTTCCGAAGCGTTGAATATTTATTTGGATGGAGATTTCGACAAACAATTCTTGAAAGAAAACTTCACAATTGTTAATTATGTCAGAGACCGTTTGGAAGCCGATGTGCATATTCAGATGACCGCCATGGCTACCGGTGGGGGAGGACGGGAATTCTCTTTATTCTTCTTCGGTCAGAAAAAATACCGTAACATGCAAGACACACTTGTTTTTCATCTCGATGCAAACTTTAGCAAAGATGAAAAACGGCGGGAAACGATGAAATATCTGAAATTGGGTTTAGTGCCTTATTTGCTGCGGACTCCTTTTGTAGAAAATTTGAAATTGCAAATAGAGAACCAAGATAAAAAGGATGTGAGCAAAGAAGAAGACCCCTGGAACCATTGGGTTTACTCAGTACATGCAGGAGGCTTTGCTACGGGGGAGCATACCTATTCACAGTTGAATACTTGGGGTGGATTGAGTGCTTCCCGTGTTACGGAAAAGTTTAAATTTGAAAGCAGTTTGAATGGTAGTTTCAATAGACGTATCTTCAATTCCTATGATGGCAATGAGCTCATAAGGTCGGATACTGCCTCCAATGTCGGGAAAAGTTTTTATGCTTTGGCAACAAAGAGCCTTGGAAAACATTGGGGGATAGGGACTTATCTAAGTTTGAGCCAGTCTTATTACAGCAATCTGCTATTTCATATTGCGTTCACTCCGGCTATTGAATACAATGTTTTTGATTATGCTCAGGCTTCCAAAAAACAACTTCGTTTGCTCTATACCATTGGACCTAAATATAATCAATATTATGATACAACAGGTTTTGATAAAACGGAGGAGTTGGTGGGGCAGCAGTCCATTTCAGCTATTTTCAAATATATTACCAGGTGGGGAGATGTAAATACAAGTGCTTTCTTCTCTAATTATTTTCATGATTTCAGTCTCACAAATATTGGCATTGATATCGGTACTAATATTCGCATTGTGAAGGGCTTGTCGTTGAGATTCAATGGTAGTATCAGTTTTCCTCATGACCAGATTGAAATCAGAAAAATTCCGGGAGATCCATCCGATATCTATACACGCCGGGTTCAGATGCAGACCAATTATTCTTACTTCCTCAATGTCGGGTTCTCATATACTTTCGGTTCGATTTACAACAATGTGGTCAATCCCCGTTTCGACAGGAATTACCATTAGGATGTGTCCGGGTGTGAATGTTTGACTGTTTTTTTAGGACGAAGTCCCGAAAAAAAACTGCCTGTCAATACATTCAAAAATAGTGGAAAACTTATTCCTGCGCGGGCTTGCAGCAAAGGATATAAATAGTAACTTTGCAAAAAAATAGGAATAATGCCGGAGAATAAGTATAATGAAGATTCGATAAAATCCCTGGAGTGGAAAGAGCATATCCGCTTGCGTCCCGGTATGTATATCGGTAAACTGGGAGATGGAACTTCTCGTGACGATGGAATCTATGTTTTGCTCAAAGAGGTAGTGGACAATGCCATTGATGAGTTTGTGATGGGCAACGGCCGTGTTATTGAAGTGGATATTGACGATAAAGAGGTGAGAGTGAGGGATTATGGTAGAGGTATTCCGTTGGGAAAAGTGGTCGCTTGTGTGTCTCAAATAAATACCGGTGCCAAATATGATTCGAAAGTGTTCAAAAAATCCGTAGGGCTCAACGGCGTGGGCTCCAAAGCCGTCAATGCACTCTCCTCCTATTTTAAAACACAGTCTATCCGGGACGGAAGAACAAAAGTCGTAGAATTTGAACGGGGAACACTGGTCAGGGAAGTGGAGTTGGATACTGACGAGAAGAATGGAACGATAGTTACCTTTATTCCTGATGAGGAAATATTCGGAAACTATCATTTTATTGAAGAATATGTTGAAGATTTATTGTGGAATTATGCTTTTCTGAATAAAAACCTTACGGTAAAATTTAACGGACAGCGTTTTCATGCCAAGGAAGGACTTAAAGATTTGTTGCTGAAAAAGATTGACAATCAAGAACATTTATTGTTCCCGATCATTCATCTTGAAGAAGGAGAATTTGACTTTGCTTTTTCGCATCATGGGCGAAAAAACGGAGAAGAATATTATTCCTTTGTCAATGGTCAATATACTTCGCAAGGGGGAACTCACTTGCAAGCTTTCAGGGAAGCTCTGGTAAATACGATACGTGATTTTTACGGCAAAAATTTTGATACCGGAGACGTTCGTAATTCCATTGTTGCGGCTTTGAGTATCAAAGTTTCCGAACCGGTTTTCGAGTCGCAAACCAAGACAAAATTAGGCTCCAAATATATGGAACCCGGCGGAACGACGGTACGCTCCTACGTGCACGATATCGTGAAGCGAAACTTGGATAATTATTTACACAAACATCCGGACACGGCAGATGCTCTTTATCAGAAAATTATTCAATCGCAGAAAGAGCGAAAAGAGATGGAGGGTATCAAAAAGGCGGCGCGGAAAAATGCCAAGAAAATAAGTCTTCACAATCGAAAACTGCGGGATTGCAAAGTGCATTATAATTCCAATCATGACTTGCGATTGGAGACAACGCTGTTTATTACGGAGGGTGATTCGGCAAGCGGTTCCATTACCAAAGCGCGAGATGTTCGTACGCAGGCGGTGTTTAGTCTCAAGGGAAAGCCCTTGAATAGCTATGGCTTAACGAAAAAAATTGTGTATCAAAATGAAGAGTTTAACCTCCTCCAAGCAGCCCTGAATATTGAGAATGGATTGGATGACTTGCGCTACAATAATGTAGTCATCGCAACAGATGCCGATGTGGATGGTATGCATATTCGTCTGCTTATGCTTACCTTCTTTCTCCAATTTTTCCCCGAGCTGGTTAAGGCAGGGCATGTGTATATTCTACAAACACCTTTATTCAGGGTGCGAAACAAGAAAGAGACTTTTTATTGTTATTCGGAGAACGAAAAACAAGATGCTATTAAAAAGCTTGGGAAAACTGCCGAGATTACGCGTTTTAAAGGATTGGGAGAAATCTCTCCCGGAGAATTTAAGCATTTTATAGGGAAGTCTATACGTCTTGATCCGGTGATGTTGCGACAGGATGTCTCTTTGGAAAACTTATTGGATTTTTATATGGGCAAAAATACTCCGGACAGACAATCTTTCATCATTAATAATTTACGTTATGATGATGCATTGGAAGTGATATAGAATTTATTTCCGGTTAAAATCCGCCGGGATTTCTCCCCAATATTTTGTTTCCCATTTCAGAACAGGGTTCTCGTAGGTATTATTCTTCAACCATTCTTCCGCCCTGCGGATGAGGTCAAATAGAACTTCGTTTTTAGCTGTTCTCGGCATCTTCGTGTTCGCTTTCTTCCGTTTTACCCATGATATGGCTGTACGTGAGTCTGAGTAAACGGGGATTTTGCTCCCCTGTTTTTTGAGAAGTGCCAATCCGTGAACCAAAGCTAAAAATTCCCCCACGTTGATGGTCCCGTCCGGAAAAGGTCCTCTGCGAAAGATTACGGACTTGTCAAGGGTATTAACGCCTTGATATTCCATCATTTTGGTACCGGAAGAATAGGCTGCATCTACGGCAATGCTTTCCAAAACAGGTTGTCCAATAAGGTTTTTTTGCTCATCCGTAAAAGCTAAAATACGTGCATCCACGCCTTTTACTTTTTCGTAGCCTTCGGCAAAAGCTTTTTCGGCGCTCTCTTTGGTCAGAAAAGATTTATACTTTGCACCTTCGTATCCTTTTATCTGTTCTTCGCATATTTTCCAGCTTTCGTAGATACCCGGTTTCCTCCCTTTCCAAACAACGTAAAATTTCTTCTTTTTCTTAGCCATCGATATTTTTTTGCAAAGGTAATAGTTTTGAAATCCGGGAGAGCTAATTTTTAATTACCTTTGCAAGTGATATGAAAAAAGACAACTGCCGGCGGTACAATTTACGGGTCTATGGAATCTATATGAAGGATGATTTTTTGCTCGTTACGGACGAAATCCGCTTCGGGAGAAGAATGACTAAATTTCCCGGGGGCGGAATGGAAGAGGGAGAGGGAACGATAGATACCTTGATCCGGGAATGCAGGGAAGAAATGGGGCTCACGCCGGTTAATATCAGACATTTTTATACTACCGATTTTTATCAGGAGACGGAAATGTTGGTTGACAAACAGCAACTTATCAGTATCTATTACACGATGGAACTCCCGGACTTCGATACATTGACGTTGATGGACAAAGCCTTCGATTTTCCTTTCAGGGAAGGGGCACAAGGCTTTCGATTGCTACCCTTGGATAGACTTTCTCCGGAGGAATTTACATTTCCTGTTGATCGCCGTGTGGCGGAAATGATTATTGCACAAAAAAGACTCAAAAGATGAATTTTTTACCCGAAGAGATTGCCGGATATGCAGAGCGATACAGCTCTCCCGAGGACACCTTATTGGCTGAACTCAATCGCGAAACACACCTCAAAACCCTTTTCCCCCGGATGATTTCCGGTAAGATGCAAGGTAAATTATTGCGTCTGCTTAGCCAAATGATACGCCCGGAGCATATTTTGGAGATAGGTACTTTTACCGCTTATTCTACTATTTGTCTTGCTGCCGGACTGCACCCCGGTGGCAGTATTGACACCATTGATATTAATGAGGAATTGGAAGACATTATTTTCAAATACTTGCGCAAAGCCAATATCGAAAACCGGGTGAATGTTCATTTTGGCAATGCTTTGCAAATCATTCCACAGCTGGATAAAATGTATGATTTGGTTTTTGTGGATGCGGACAAGGAAAATTATTCCCGGTATTATCATCTTTGTTTTGACAAGGTCAAAAAAGGTGGTTTTATCATTGCGGACAATGTGTTGTGGAGTGGAAAAGTGGTAGATCCCGGCGTGCAGGATAAAGATACGGTTGCCTTGCGCGATTTTAATACGTTGGTGCTTCAAGACCCACGCGTCGAGAACTTACTCTTGCCTTTTCGTGACGGATTGATGATGATACGAAAAAAATAGGGGAGGGGTCTCGATGGCATTTTTTGTTGTCGACAAAATCTGAAAATTTTTATCCTCCCGGAGAAATAATACTTTGTAAATTTGCACAAAAAAGAGCTTGTATGAACACAATAGAAAAAGCGAAAAAAGAGCTTGCGGCAAAAGGTTTTTTAGATATTCCGGTGGATGCTTCATTGGATTTGGTCGAGGAAATTAAAAAACTCAAAAAAGAGAAGAATGCCGTCCTTTTGGCTCATTATTACCAAACAAAAGATATTCAGGATATTGCTGACTATCTGGGAGATAGTCTTTATTTGGCGCAACAAGCGGCACGCACGAAAGCCGATGTCATAGTGTTTGCCGGAGTCCATTTTATGGCCGAAACGGCAAAAATTATCAATCCCGGTAAAAAAGTCCTTCTTCCGGACTTACTAGCCGGTTGTTCGTTGGCTGAGTCTTGTCCGGCAGACCGTTTTGCCAACTTTAAATCCCAGCACCCGGATGCCGTTGTCGTTTCTTATATCAATACTTCCGCGGCTATCAAAGCTTTGACCGATATTGTTTGCACTTCGTCCAATGCTAAGAAAGTGATAGATTCTATTCCCGCAGACAAGCAAATTATTTTTGCTCCGGATCGCAATTTGGGAAACTATCTGCAATTGCAAACGGGAAGGGATATGTTGATTTGGGATGGAGCTTGTACGGTGCACGAGGCATTCTCGCTGGAAAAGATAGAATCTTTGATGGAAAACTATCCTGCTGCGAAATTGATTGCTCATCCCGAAAGTCGTCCTGTCTTGATTAGTCGTTCTGATTTTGTAGGCAGTACTTCCGCACTACTTCGCTATGTACAGGAAGATGACGCCAAGGAATATATTGTGGCAACGGAGGTCGGTATCTTGCACGAAATGGAGAGACGTGCTCCCTCCAAAAAGTTTATTCCCGCCCCGGCGGAAACCTCGGAATGTGCTTGCAGCGAATGTGAATATATGAAACGCAATACGATGGAGAAACTCTATCTTTGTTTGAAATATGAGTTGCCGGAAATTGTTGTGGATGAGGAGATTGCCCGTAGAGCTTTGGTTCCTATTGAGCGAATGTTGAAACTTTCTTAGTGTTTTTTGATAGTGTATAATGCGATGAAAAGAGTTTTTTTTATTGGGATCAGTGCCTTGCTATTTGCGGTTTTGCTAAGTGCCTGTGGCAAACACCGGAAAGTAGTATATGAAGAATATCATAAATTTGATAGTCTGGTATGGAAACGCTTTGATAATCAGATTTTTAAAGTTAGTAATCTTAAGAAAGGGGTTGCCTATGATGTGTATTTTGAGTTTAGACATTTGCCTGAATATCCGTATAAAAAATTCTTTTGTACGATAGCCATATTCCAACCGGATGGGAACCTTCGTGCGCAGGAATACACCATGTGGCTGAAAAAATCCGGTGTTTGGGTGAGTGATTGTATGGGCGACCTTTGTGATTTCTCCTACCGGATAAAAAAACGTTTTCAAATCAACCAAGAGGGAACCTATACATTTAATATTGAAAACCGTATGCCCAAGTCTGTCCTGCCCGGTGTGATTGAAGTGGGCTTACTTATCAAAGAGTCTCCGCCGCGAAAAAAGCATCCAAAAAATGAATAATACCATTCCTCTCCTCCAAAAGGGAGACCTTGTTGCCATTGTTGCTCCCGCAGGGATTGTTAAAGAAGAAAATATCCGCAAGGCAATTCCGGTATTGGAAAGCTGGGGGCTGCAAGTAGTCATGGGGAAACATATCTTTGACAAGAGTCAAGTTTTTGCCGGAGATGACCCATCCCGTATCGAAGATTTTCAACGGGCATTGGATGATACTGATGTTAAGGCAATTCTGTGTGCACGGGGAGGCTATGGCTCTGTTCGCATTATTGACCAACTGGATTTCTCAACCTTCGTACGTCATCCCAAATGGATTGTAGGATTTAGTGATATTACGGTTTTTCATTCGCATATATTGCGAAATTTTCAATTGCCTACTCTCCATGCTTGTATGCCAAACTCATACTACGATTGTGACCCCGGTGTTTTAGACAATCTGCATAAGGCGCTCTTTACTTCTGATATTGTTTATCAATTCCCGACCCATAAACTTTCAAGAGCCGGCGCGACGGAAGGTATCGTTACCGGAGGAAACTTGTCTATTTTATACAATCTAAGGGGGACTCCTTCCGCCGTTGATTTCAAGGATAAAATATTATTCATCGAAGATATCGGAGAGCATTATTATCACCTGGACAGGATGATGCAAGCCTTTTTGCGCGATGGACAGTTGGCAAATCTTAATGGATTGATCGTTGGACAATTCTCGGAAATGAAGGATGGCTCTATTCCCTTTGGGAAAAGTGCGGAAGAGATAATTTTTGAAGCCGTAAGGGACTATAATTACCCCATTGCCTTCAACTTTATGGCAGGTCATATTCGTAAAAATTTTGCTCTCCGTTTGGGAGCTCCTTTATATCTTTCTGTAAACCAAATGGATACGATTGTTTCATTTTCCTGAATAAAAAAATATAAATTATTTTGGGATTTCATTTCTTTTTTATCTTTGCAGCCTCAAAGGCGAGGTAGCTCAGTTGGTTAGAGCGTCGGATTCATAACCCGGAGGTCACGAGTTCAACTCTCGTTCTCGCCACTGCAACAAAGGTCATCAAGTAATAAACTCGATGACCTTTCTTTTTTTCAAAATATCATCAACCGAAATTCCAAATGGCAGGATTTAGGAAAAAGCTATTCATAAAAAAAAGACCTATTCATACGAATAAGTCTTTCATTGTGGGCGATACAGGATTCGAACCTGTGACCCCTTGGGTGTAAACCAAGTGCTCTGAACCAGCTGAGCTAATCGCCCTACTTCCATTTAAATGGACTGCAAAAGTACTTATTTTTTTGATTTAACAAATATTTCATTAAATTTATTTGAAATATTTTTCCGAACCTCCTCAAACTCTGTATCGGACATCGTAATTTTCTGTCTTCCAAATATTTCGGCTCCGCTTGGCGTATAAAAAGGGATTAGGTGTACGTGAGCATGTGGCACTTCCGTACCTTGAACCAATACCCCAACACGGTGGCAAAGAAGGGCTTCCTTAATCGCTATTGCAACTTTCTTGGAAAAAAGCATTAAGCCGGTGTATAAATTATCCTCGATGTCAAACAAATAATCTATTTCAACTTTGGGGACTACGAGTACATGCCCCTTCGAGAATGGATTAATATCCAAAAAGGCATAGTACTTCTCATCCTCCGCTATCTTATAGGAAGGGATGTCTCCTTTTATTATTTTCGTGAAGATAGTAGGCATTTTAAATCTTTATTTTGAGAATTTATTTCTTTACTTCTAATATCTCGAGTTGGATGATACCCGCGGGCACTTTCACTTCCACTTTATCTCCAACTTCTTTTCCCAGGAGTCCCTTTGCTATGGGAGAATTGATGGAAATCTTTCCACTTCTGATATCGGCTTCCCTTTCGGGTACCAATTGATATGTCATGACCATATCATTATTCAAATTCTTTATTTTAACCGTGGTCAATATCCTGACTTTTGAATGGTCCAGTTTGGATTCATCAATGATTCTTGCATTGACCAGTAATTCTTGTAGCTGGGCTATTTTCCCTTCGAGGAGGGCTTGTGCTTCTTTGGCTGCATCGTATTCTGCGTTTTCCGAGAGGTCTCCTTTATCTCTTGCTTCAGCAATCTGTCTGGAAATTTTAGGGCGTTCTATTTTCTCGTATCTTTCCAGATCATCTTTCAATTTCTGATATCCTTCTTTCGTATAGTATGTAATTTTCATGTTTTTATGATTTTATTAAAATGTCAAAAGACCCTTTTTCGTTAAAAAAAAGGGTCTTTAAGAAAATATTTTGTGTAGAAGTTTAGAACTTCATACCTATTCCGTATGTGTAAATCGGTTTGAAATTAACAGTAGAACGATAAGAAAAATCAAACGTAAATCCCCCATTCGTTTCCTTATTGGTCGGTACCTTGATGGAAACTCCTGCACTCGGACCGGTGAAAGCCGTAGCCCGGCTGTCAGAATTCGTAATATCCGCCTCATAGGTATATCCGCCTCTCAAGAAGAAAATATCATGGTAAGATAATTCTGCTCCTCCAACAACTTGGTCGCGGGAGAATGAGTTGGATACGAAACTACCGGCGAGTTTTAATTTCATCGATTCCATTAGGATGTCGTATGCACCACCGATGATCAATTGTGTCGGCAATTCAAAGGAAGATCCCCTTTGCACCAGTGTGTATTCTCCATCAATATTTTCAAAATCTTTTACTCTGATGGAGAAACCGTCTCCGCTATATTGGAGTTTGGGACCAATGTTTTTGAGTGTAATACCGAAATGAACATTTTCGTCATCTCCGGTAACATATTGAATTCCTGCATCGAAAGCCACTCCGTTAGCACCGGCATCCGAAATAGACTCATTGATTAACTTGAGTTGCACTCCGGCATAGATGCTATTGGAAAACTCCTTGGCATAGGCCAAACCGATAACCATATAGCGTGGACTGAACGTTCCAATTCCTCCTTCCGGCTTATCTACTTGCGTAATCTCTATTTCACCGAAGTTCAGGCTCATTAAGTTCATTGCCAACACTCCACTCTCCCCGATACGTGCGGCAGCGCCGGCATTGTATAGGTTGATACCGGAGTTTCTAAACCATTGGGCATTACTTACGGAGGCTTCCAATTTATTGACGAATGCCAATCCGGCGATATTGCTATAGAATGATTCTATACCGTGGATACCGGCTACGTTTACACCGCCCCATCCGGAGCTACCTGCCCACGGGTTTATCAGTAATTCGGATGCTCCGGCTTCCCCGGCTCTATCTCTATTACCGGCAAAGACCGAACTCACGGCAAGTGAGGTAATGACCACTAAAATTAAAATTCTGTATAAACTTTTCATTGTATTATAAGTTTAAATAATTAACAACTAAATTCTAGAACTGGTTGAAATCTTCAACTCTCAACGATCCGAACCATTTTACGATATGCTCTTTTCCGGTATCTGTCTCTTTGATGTAAATGATATACATACCTCCGGCAATCGGAATTCCGGCATGGTTTTTCAAGTCCCATTCTATAAACGGAACCTCATCATCCTTGGTAAACTTACGAATAAGCATTCCATTGCTGTTGTAGATAGAAACCGTACATTTCTTAGGAAGGTTTGTGATCTTAACCAGATTTGTAAGAGCATTTCCTTCATATTGTGAGTACGCATAGTATGGATTGGGTACTACCCTGATTTTTTCCATATCTTTCGTCAATTGCTCATCATTGTTGAAATCCGGAACAAGATTATCCGTGGAGAATTCATACACCGGATACTCATCGTTAGTAACCATATTGTCCGGCATCACGTCATGAGCATTCGCAACATGGCGATCATAAGGTCTGCCTATTCTGATGCGTATTCTGACTTCATTGGAAAGCCAGTCGTCCTCATGATCTTCCATGGCCATAGGCATACCGACATACAAACAACTTGTGTATAGAGGACCTAAATCCAGCAGTGGCATGTTCACCGAACTGATTCTATCTCCAAGTGTTTTTCCTGCATCGTAGGCAGGCCAATAGAGGGTGTCTGCTCCGTTAGCAACCAATCCTGTTCCCATAACATATACATAATGTTTTCCTCCGGCGACAACCGAAAAGTCTGGTGCCTCTTTCATCAACTTAGAGGTAGGATTAAATTTCATATCCCTGCCGTTATCATTGATAAAATGAGAATCTTCTCCAAACATCATATTTAATCTTTCACCGGACTCCAAATTAATAGCATAGCCGGGGAACCAACCATAACCATAGGCTGAAATGTAGTTAGGACTATTCGGATCATTGCTTGCGGTAGTGTCATTTTCTGCAGCTACATTACCATCTTTATCCACAGAACGGTGATTTCTAAGCATAAACTGTTCAGCTTCACCCTCATTTAGTACACTCTCTCTACCTTCTTCCACTACCGGACAGCGCGTCCATTTTGACTTATCCGGAGTTATCACGATATCAACACTCGGCAATTTATCCAAGGTCATCGTTTTAGTGTAAATAGGTGCGGGGAAAGACCAAGTGCCGGGTTTATTGGGTCTAACCATTCCACATAAACTGAATGGAGCCCAAGTTCCTCCAATGATCTTTTCGTAATATTGATCAGGATCATAGAATTTGTTATTTCCATTGTAATCATCCTCACTAGTACCGGATTTTATCCAGTCAAAGGGACCGGCTCCATCTATATCAACAACGCCATCCAACCATCTTCTGGACGAATCTGCATATTCTATTGATGACTCAAGGAGCCCATTATTCTTAGCAAGGTTTGCATAGGCATTTATAAGTTCGGTAGAACCGGGGGTAGAGCCGGGCACTTCTTTCTTACCAACATTATAATATCCGGGATGGAATACGTTAGCAATCGTAATTGAGATACCCAATTCGGGGAACATTTGCTCGTATGGGTAGTGAATCAGTGTATCCGACTTATACACTTTCCCGTTATCGAGGTCTTTCAGTATCCATGTAGTTGTTTTTACACCTGCTGTATCACCGCCGCTTACGATTATTCCGCCGGTAATATCCGGATAAGTGAACCAGTCAAAATGAGGGTCAAAACGCAATTTGTATTTACCGGCTTTAATCTTCAATGGATCAATTACTTTAACATTAATAGGAGTATGCCCTCCTTTATAAGTGGGATGTAAAAGAACCGGATCAGATTCGGTGTAAGTATTGGTTGCATGAATATCCAAATTAGGATCTGTCAATGGAGATTTTGCTAACAATTTATCTACATCTTCTTCTTTCAATTCAAGAATCATTCCTCCGTTACCTTGACCCTCAATACGGGTTACATCGGGACCATCTCCATATTGGCTGTTAATTATAGTACCATTACCGGCTTGATGAGGAATAGCTGTATAGACCTTAATATTTTTTCTACCGGCAAGGTAAGGAAGTCTTTGTCCATCCAGATAATTAGGATCTTCCGGGTCATAAGGTTTGTAATTATTATAAGCGTAGGCAATTACTGCATAATAATACTTTTTGAAATTGACCAAACGGTCATCCGCTGTAGTCGAAAACAAATCCCGTGTAATCGTAAAACTGTGATTAATTCCCTTGTCAGCACCATCCACTTCCAAAACGGGAACGGTAGCCATCAGGTCTGCATCGTATTTATAATTAATGAGCCTTCCAACCCCATTCTTTTTATCGAATTGAGCAACCAGACGCACATCGTTGTTGTTATAAATACTTTGTGCCAGGGTAACATTCTCATCCCGCAATTGGAATATCTGATATCCTTCAAAATAGTAATATTTCAGGGAATCATCCACTTTTACCAAGGTATCTAAAACAGGATCTTTAACAAATCTTGGAATAGTAGGGTCAATATCGCGGAATGCTTCTTTATAGTTATTGGATCCGATACTGTTTGATAATTGTACGACGAGTTTTCTATCCATTTCGGTGAATGTCATATCCGGAGCAGAGGGTCCGTCAAGAAGTTTAAAGCAGTTGTCGAAGAGAGCTTGACATTTATCATCAGCGATTTTGAGAAGTTGAACGGATGCCCAAGGACCACCGGAAGTAGCTCTTGCCCAAGGTACCCCTATAGTAATATAGTTAACAGCCCCGGGTTTAAGTGTAAAAGGACCGGCTGTTTGCAAGAAACGCCTGTCGTCCGGTTGGTTTCCTTCCTCTTTTTCATTCCAGTATTTACCGTTTTGGTTGTAATCTCCCGGGATTACACCATTGGTTCCCCAGTTACATGGATCCGAATCATCCGGGAACATAAATCTACAAACTACCGGAGGATCAACGATTCCGGTATTATTGGCATCTCCACCATACTTCATCGAACTACCGTCTCTCCATAGACCTTGGAGGTAGTTGTAGAATTGCGGTGCTGTACTTGGGTCTCCAATAGTATTTCCACCACCATTAACAAAGAATACGAAACTCTTCATTCCATATCTTTCATCATCTTTGATACCATTCCCGAAATTCACCCCGTTGATAGCTTCGGCGCGCACCAAAAAGTCTCCTTCTTTTGAACCGTCTTCTCCGTAGGTCAGGTGTTGCACGGTACCGTCCCATGAGACAATCTGACAGTTATCAATGGTAGGTCCTAAAATACCGCTTTTGTTAAAGCCGGGATTATCATATCCGTCCGGATCCAGGTATGGACCTTGGAAGAAGTCTATCCCGATAGCCGGAGGATTCGTGCCGTATGATTCGGGACCTCCGTTATCATCATCATCTCCATTGTAACTATATCCCAATCCCCGGTTAATATCACAACCTACAAAGTCATCATAGGCATTTCCGACATCGGAATCAGCCCAAGGGGCAAAGATCGTGTTTGTTAAAACGTAAGTAGAGCGGTTGATAATTTCGTACGAATAGAAAGTCATATTATTGATTTGGTCATTGGTAGTGAATGCAAAAGCTTGTGCATGCATTTCCAATCCGATAGGGTCTCCATGAGTTTCCGTATGAGCATTACCTTTATCGTTGAATACCCACCAAATCGTTTCATCTCCTTTCAACACTTGGTCCACCAGAATACCACCATAATATTGATCATAATAGGCGGATTCCATCGTCTCAGCCGGAATATAGCTTGGATCATCTGCATATTTTAATGGACATAAATCATTGTTAAAATCGTAGTAGGGATAATCTCCGCTTCCTGCCGGATCATATTCTCCGTCACCGTCACGGTCGAAGAAAGGAGCTAAATATTTGGATTGTCCCAGTGATTCATCTCCGTGTGCAGGATAATTGAGAATAGATGCCGGAATGGAGTATCCGGGGAAGTCTTCTTCCCGGTTGTCGCTTTCCCACCATTTGGTAAATTCTTCCACATCGGATTTTTTTATCACAAACATCTTATCCCAAGAGCCGCATTGGTCCTGAGATACAGCGGCAGTTCCGTCCATGGTCAAAGGACCGGTAAAAAAGTCATTTCCGCTTTGCCTATATGTTTGGGCAGCTAATTTCAATTGGTTGTTAATGTCCAATCCTCCAATCCACAAGGAAGCGGAAAACATAGACGTTTTAGTCGTGTTAGCGGGAATAAAATATTGAGCTCTGTCAAAATCCCACCACATATCTCCTCCGGTATTAATCCGGGTGCGAACATTATTCAGTTGTAGATATTGAAATCCGCTGGGGTTTTCACATCCTGATATTTCTGTCCCTTTGGAAGATTTAGATGCTTTTCCCGCCTCTTTATTGAC
>WFZU01000042.1 GCA_015489405.1 Bacteroidales bacterium | reverse complement strand
ATTGTACGGACCTATTCGGACCGTTCGCTCGGCGCTTATTATATTTACGAAAAAGACAGCGACAAGCTGCATAAGATAGCGGATGTAAGCCCTTGGCTCAATGAGCGGGATTTGTCCTCTGTGTTTCCGGTGCAATTCACCGCACGGGACGGGCTGGAATTGCACGGCTATCTTACACTGCCCGCGGGATTGAATCCGGACACAGCGAAAAATTTGCCTGCGGTAATCAATGTGCACGGTGGTCCTTGGGCTAGGGATACCTGGACTTTCAACCCCGAAGTCCAATTCCTGGCAAATCGCGGTTATGCCGTTCTGCAAATCAATTTCCGGGGTTCTACCGGATATGGAAGAAGATTTTGGGAGTTGAGTTTCAAAAAGTGGGGGCAAGAGATGCAGGACGATATTACGGACGGAACGCTCTGGCTCATCGAGCGAGGTATTGCCGACCGGAACAGGGTGGCTATCTACGGCGGGAGCTACGGCGGATATGCTACGCTGATGGGCATCGTTAAGGAACCCCGGCTCTATGCCGCCGCTATTGATTACGTCGGAGTTTCCAATCTTTTTACGTTTATGAACACCATTCCGCCTTATTGGAAACCCTATCTCGATATGATGTACGAGATGGTCGGAAATCCGGAAGACAAGAACGATAAAAAAATGATGCGGGAAGTATCTCCGGTCTTTCACGCGGATAAAATCCGCACTCCGCTTTTCATTGCACAGGGTGCCAATGATCCGCGGGTCAATAAGGATGAATCCGACCAAATGGTAGAGGCGATGAAAAATCATCATATTCCGGTCGAATATTTGGTGAAGGAAAATGAAGGACACGGATTTCACAATGAGGAAAACCGTTTTGATTTTTACCGGAAAATGGAGCGCTTTTTATCCCGTTTTCTGGGATAGATTGCAGCCTGGCTTTTGAGAAACATCCGGCATGTAACATATTAAAATATTGGTATGAAAGTAGAAGCAATACACATTATCCTTGCCTTGGGCGGTTTGTTTTTGGGGGCGCTGTTGAGTTATCTTTATGCACAATCGAAGATGGTAAGTCGCGCTCTCTGGGATGATTGCAAAACGCAAAAAACGGATTTACAAAGCCGCCTGGAGACTGCTCAATCCTTATTGGAAGAGACCCAACGAAACCGCCGGGAATGGGAAGAAAAATGGAATGAAGGACAGCAAGAGAAGCAAGCGCTGGAAAAAGATTTTGCCGCCCTTTCGGCGCAATTGAAAGCTTTAATGCAGCGTCTGGAAGATTTGAAGTCCGAGGTACAAACGCACAAAGACCGTCAGCAAGCCCTTCAAGCCAAGTTGCTTCAATTGGAAACGGAAAAGGCAGCTGCTATCGCCACCAACAAAAGTTTGCGAGAAAAGATTGAAAAGATGGACCAAGAGTTTGTCGAAAACCGCAAAAAATCCCTTGTCGAATTTGAAAATCTTGCCAACCGGATTATGGAAGAGAAAACCTCTAAATTTTCCAAACAAAGTAAGCTCGAACTCGAACAATTGATTAAACCCCTGCGGGAAAATCTATCCGAATTTAAAAAGAAAGTAGAGGAAACTTACGATAAGGAGTCCAAGGAACGTTTCTCCTTGGAAAACAGAATCAAAGAACTGGTACAACTCAATCAGCAGATTAGCAAGGATGCGACTAATCTCACCAACGCTTTGAAGGGACAAGCCAAAACACAAGGAAATTGGGGCGAAATGATTTTGGAAAATATCTTGGAATATTCCGGTCTGGTCAAAGACCGGGAATATTTTGTGCAGCCATCCTATCAAGACGAAGAAGGACGACGCAAACAACCGGACATCAAAGTAAAATATCCCAATGACCGCTATATTATTATTGATTCCAAGGTCTCGCTGACTGCTTACGAACGCTATGCCAATTGCGATGATCCGGAGGAGCAAAAGATATACCTCAAACAACATTTGCAGTCGCTGCGCAATCATATTGACAATCTCAGTTCCAAAGAGTATGACCGCATTGACAAAACATTGGATTTTGTGATGCTTTTTGTCCCTATCGAACCTGCCTATATGACGGCTATTCAATACGATCAAGGATTATGGAATTATGCATACCAAAAACGGATCTTGCTGATTAGCCCTACCAACCTTATCGCTGCGCTCAAGATGGTTGCCGACATTTGGAAACGTGAATATCAAAATGTGAATGCTTTAAAGATTGCTAAACGGGGGCAAATGCTTTATGAAAAATTCGTCAATTTTGTTTCCGATATGGAAGACATTGAGAAAGCCTTGAACAAACTCAATGATAAATACAATGATGCGATGAACAAACTCTCCAAAGGAAGAGGGAACCTGATCGGACAAGCCGAGAGCCTGAAAAAGTTGGGAATCAGCACCCAAAAACGGCTGTCCGAAAAACGTTTGTCCGAGAGTGATATTCCTTCTTTGGAAGATGAGTAATGTTTCAAATAATGGGAGAACCCTGCGCCACCTGCAACGGACGTTGAGGTGGACGCAGCGGCTTTGTAATAAAGGAGGGAAAAGTGTGTTATTGTTTTACAAATTTACCTGTGTATGTTCCCCCGGAAGATGGTATGCGTAAGGTGTAAAATCCTGAATGTAAATTATTTATATTGAGTTGATAAGTCCTGCCGCTGGAGATAGCTTCTTTCTTTACCAGGCTTCCGCTGATGTCATAGACCTCCACCAAAGCATTGTGTACGGCTTGCGGTAATTGAATATTGATAAAGTCCCGGGCGGGATTGGGAGAGAGTCTTAAAGGGTGTTTGGTAACTTTTGTGTTTTCAATTCCCAATGCCGGATCATAGCCGAAATTATCTACATTAGCGAGATAGTCGGCACGAATGGAGTCGATATAGGTTTTCAATAAATCCACCGAGGCAGGATAAGGATCGATGCTGTCCCAAGCACAGATATAAGCCGCATCCAAAATCTCTTTGCTGCCGCTTTCAAAGGTAAAAGGACCGGACACTTGCAAACCTTTCCGGTCTCCGGGGTCGTTTCCTGCTTCTTCTTCCGTCCAGGAATTTTCATAATTGGGAATAATCCCACCGGTGCTCCAAAAACAGGGATCGGAGTCTCCGGGAAATACAAATTTACATTCCACCGGTGGTTGGGCGATACCTTCATCGTAGGCATTTCCGCCAAAATACATCGGAGAACCATCCCGCCATTTCCCTTGCAAATAGTTGAAATATTGTTCTGTAGTAAAAGGATCTCCCATAACATTCAACTCATCGTAAGAAAAATAATTAAAATGATTCATTCCAAGACGTTCATTGTCCACAATACCATCTCCAAATCCGGTTCCGTTAATGCTTTCATCGCATTGTCCGCTTGGATTGTCGGTATCGTCCGCATCCATTTTGGGACCTCCGAGCATAACCACCCCGACCGCCGGAGGATTAAGT
>WFZU01000041.1 GCA_015489405.1 Bacteroidales bacterium | reverse complement strand
GGCTGTTGCCAAGTACCCAAAGCTTATGAGTCGGAGGGCATCTTCAAGCGGAGTTGCTCAAAATTAAGTGATTATGATGTGTATTCGGATATTCAGGACTATCCGGATGAGTCGGTTGTTCCCGTGGAAGTAACTTTCAAAAACGGGAGAAAGGACTTTTTCAAAGTTTCCTTTGCGATGAATCTTGAAGATGGCGATTTCGTAGCGGTAGAATCGACGAGCAGTGGCCATGATATCGGCATCGTAACACTTCAAGGAATTGCCGCTCGCGCGCAAATGAGAAAAAAAGAGGTAAAGACACCCGTTGCTCAATTGAAGGCAATCTACCGGAGAGCCAAAACGACCGACATTGAAAAATGGGTCGAAGCCGTCAAACGAGAGGATGAGACCTATCGTAAGACCAAGAGGATTACTTCGGATATGAAAATGGATATGAAAATCAATGATGTCGAGTATCAAGGAGACGGTACTAAAGCTACCTTTTACTATACGGCAGATGACAGGGTAGATTTCAGGGAACTGATACGGGTCTTGGCGTCCACTTTTCAAATCCGTGTGGAGATGAGACAAATCGGTGCGCGTCAGGAGGCTGCCAAAATCGGAGGTATCGGTCCTTGCGGAAGGGAACTGTGCTGCTCAAGCTGGATGCATAGCTTTTCTTCGATTACTACCAACTATGCCCGGACACAACAATTGTCTCTCAATCCTCAAAAATTAGCCGGTCAATGCGGAAAACTAAAATGCTGCCTCAAATTTGAGAATGAAGCTTACGAAGAGGCTTTGAAGGAGTTTCCTTCATCGAAAATCAGCCTCAAAGCCAAAAACGGAAGAGCGACGCAACAAAAAATAGATGTGTTCAAACGTACTATATGGTATCTTTATACCTTAAACGATAAAAGCAGTAGCCTGATTGCCATTTCTCTCGATGATGCCCTAAAAATCATTGAGATGAACAAGAAGAAAAAATTTCCGGATGACCTCACCAAATTTGCCGTGGTCAAAACCCAAGATACAAGTTTCGACGACAGCAATATGGAAGCTATGAAGCAATTTGAAGAAAAATTCTTATAGCGCTGACTGTAGCGGTCTTTTGTTCCGTTTTTTCCGTCCCGGTGGAAAAAACGAAGGTTTTTTTGAGGTAAAAATCTGTTTTATGAGAAAGCTTTTCTCCGTTTTGTTGTTTCGTTTTTGTTTATCAGATTGAAATACAGCTCATTACAAAATGTGTAAATTTCTTGATTGTTGTTTGGTTTATAAAATAAACTTGTTTTATCTTTGCAACCTAATAATTCATAAAAAGAAAAAGAATATGGAAACACAAATGACAGAAAAAGAAAGCATCGCAATCATCCAATCCATGATTAGCAATGCTCAAAGGAAGTATCAAGAGAGAGGAGAATTGTATATTTTATGGGGATGGCTGGCGTTTATCGCTTCGCTGCTTCACTATTCGCTCCTCCGGTTTCATCTGGTAGCAGGTCAATATGCTTGGCTCGTGTGGGTTGTAATGGCAATTACCGGTATGTTTTTTCAATTTCGTTTTTTAAAGAAGAAGAGGCGACAAGAAAAGTCCGTTACGCTTTACGGATTGGCGATGACGTTTCTCTGGTCAGGCATTGGTTTACTTTATTTTTTCATCCTGTTTTTAGCGCTATCCGGGCGTATGAGTTGGCCGATGGCATATGGTTTGTTTTTGGGAATTTTCGGAATCGGTAATTTTATCTCGGGAGGGATGTTGAAATTCAAGCCTTTGATTTGGGGAGGAATTGCCGGGCTTTTGATAGGATTTGTTACCGTCTTTGCACCATTGCAATATATATTGTTGTTGATGGCTGCGGGCATTGTATGCATAAACCTGATTCCCGGTTATATGTTAAAAAAGAAAAATTCGCAAGGATAAATCCTAAAAATCAGAATAATGTTTAAACCGTTAGATCCCCTTTTACATTCCCAATTGCGCTTGGCGATCATGTCTTTGTTGATTGGACTGGAAAGTGCAGAGTTCAATTTTCTGTTGGAAGAGACCGGGGCAAGCAAGGGAAACTTGAGTATCCAGTTGAAGAAGTTGGAAAAAGCAAAATATATCCGGATAGAGAAATCTTTTCGCAACAATTATCCACTGACCACGGTGTCTATCACGCAAACCGGAATTGATGCCTTTGAGCGATATGTAGAAGATATTAAGAAATACTTGGAACGTTAATAAAGTGTATATGAATCAATAAAAAAACATTGTTATGAAAACAAAATTATTTATTTACCTTTTTGGGATTGTGCTACTGCAAGGCTGTGCCCTGCAAACCGGTACATTGAATCCCAAGCCGGCATTAAATATGTCTGAGCAGAATAAAACATTGGCTTTATTATTAGGGGACAGTATCCCAAATGAATTTCTAATACCCGCATACAGCGGGATTAAAAAATCAAAAGTTACCCACTGGCACCAATCATTAAACAACGGATTCCGGAACGGATTTCAAGATTATTTCAGACCGGTGAAAGCGGGCGCCAAACCGGAATATACTTTGAAATTGGAAAAGACGGAATTAGCACTGACCCCTTCCACGCTAGGCGGATACAATACTACTACCGTCTTGAATGCATCTTTAAAATTCCGGGCTTCATTATTGGATGCGGAAGGGAAAACACTGCGGCGGATCAGTGGAATTGCCAAGCCGGATAAGCCTATTCGCAGGATAGGGGAGGGAAATGAAGCGATAAAAGAGGCTATTGAAAATATGTATGTATTGATTGCCCGTAAATTTTTTAAATAGAGTCTGTCTATGATGTTCAATAAAGCGTTACGCTCATACCCAAAACTTCATTGACGTAAGTCAACTCCTTGGTTTCAGAACTTCACAAGCCTTGAATTCGAACATTCCAGCTCAAGCTCTTGACTTTATGGACAGACACTATTTAGAGTCCGTCTATAATGTCC
>WFZU01000040.1 GCA_015489405.1 Bacteroidales bacterium | reverse complement strand
GATTTGACCGCTGCCGGGAATGAATTTGTTCCGGCAGGAACGAAAATCTTTATTCAAGTGGATTTGCATGATTACAATCCGAGTATTCCAACCGGAAAGTACAAAACTTATTCGACGACAGTCGGCGCAGACGGGAGATATACTTTTGCCCTTCCCTCAAATGACAATGGGGTGAACTTTTTGATTATTCCCGATCAATTTGAGTACGAGCAAGTACAGCCGGACACCACAACCGTTAATACCGTTTTTTCTACGGCAAGTATCCCGGGTTCTGCTGTGTCCAGCCAAACGGTTGTGAATAATATTTATTACTAAAATGCACTAATTATGAAAAAAATATTGAGTTTAATAATGATCGCCTTGATTTCGGTCGGTTACACATTCGGGCAGGGCGATTCGGTAATGAGAAATAAAAACGGATACCCGGTATTGCCGGCAAAGGGTGATATTGCCGTTGGTATGAGTATGACGCCGTTTTTTGGATATTTCGGAAATTTCTTTCACGGGAATAATCCTACGGGACCGTTAAATGCACAATTCCTGACGAACTCGTTTCAACCCGGTGCTTTGTTCTTTAAGTATTTTTATACTAATAATTTGGCATTGAGGGCTTCTTTTGAATTTACGTCAACCACGACCACCAACAGTGCCTATGTGCAAGATGATGCGGCAGTGCTTATAGACCCGTTGAGCAATGCCAAGGTAACCGACATTCAATATAACAAGAATAGAAGTTATGTCTTCGGTGTCGGGTTTGAGAAACGCAGAGGTTCCACGAGATTGCAAGGTGTTTACGGAGCCGATTTTCTGTTTTATTATCAAAATAATAAACAAAGTTACAAATACGGAAATCCGATGAGCGCTGCAAATCCTAGTCCGACAACTACCAATTTCGGTACAAATTTGTATAACGGTGGAAGGATTTTACATGACTATAACGGCGAACAATATGGCATTGGAGCCAATGTTTTTGTCGGTGTTGAGTATTTCGTTTTGCCTAAAATCTCTATCGGGGCGGAAGCCGCATACGGATTTATGTTGGCTAAAAGCGGACAAGAAAAATTTGATTACGAATATTGGAATGTGGACCATCAAGAAATGGTCGTTGCCGAGAATCCCGGAGATGTTGCAAGAGCCATAGGAACGGCTAATCCATCGGCTGATTTCTTTATTATGTTCCATTTCTAAGCGGGGATTTCTTTCCTGAGAAAAAGTCCATTTGTCGCCGGACTTGTCCTTGTTGATAAATCCGGCGGAGGTGGACTTTTTTGCGTTATGTACATATATTTCCCGTATCCGTGAGACTTTGTGTGGTTAAGCTTTCGCCGGGATTGGTCTTGTGAAAAAAATATTCCTTGCAAAGCTTTATAAAACTTTAACGGCTTACATCCGGCAAAAATATTACTTTTGCAGCGAATTTTTTCGGTAATGGCAAAAAAAGAAAACAAAAAAAGTTGGATGCAGAGGATGCGGGACAAATACCGTCTTGTCATCGTAAATGAAAACACATTTGAAGACCACTTCAATGTGCGCCTTTCGCGTCTCAATGTTTTTATTATCCTGGGAACGCTTATTCTCATTCTGACGATACTCACTTTCCTGATGATTGCCTATACGCCCCTCAAAGAATATATTCCGGGCTTTGCCAACGTACGCTTAAATCAACGCATCATTTACCTTCAAAACAAAGTGGACTCGTTGACTTATTATGCAAGTAGCAATGAAAAATATATTCATAACCTTAAATTATTGATTCAAGGGAATGTTGTCGAAGATACGCTTTTGCAAAATGATGAAAATCCGGCAAAGAAAATCAATTACGATACTATCGAATATCATACGACTCCCGAAGACAGTATTTTACGGGCGGAATATGAGAAAGAGAATGCTTTTAACCTTTATTTCGGACAGGATAAAAAATTGATATACGATGAGAATATGGCAAGTAGCGTCTATTTTTTCCCGCCTTTGAAGGGGATTATCGTCAAACCTTTTGACCCGGCGGAACATCATCTCGCTTGCGACATCGTAGCTCCCAAACAAGAGCCTATCAAAGCCATCTATGACGGCACCGTACTCTTTTCCGATTGGACGTTGCCGACCGGATATGTGATTATCATACAACATCCGTTCAACTATATTTCCGTGTATAAACACAATGCCGTTTTGCTCAAAAAACAAGGCGAGCATGTCAAAGCCGGCGAACCCGTTGCGATTATCGGCGAATCCGGTGAAATAAGCACCGGACCCCACCTTCATTTTGAGTTGTGGCGCAATGGTATTCCTATCAATCCGGAAGATTATATCACCTTCTAATACTGACAGATGACACAAAAACCCTTGCAAATTGCTATTCTCGGCTCTACCGGTTCTATCGGAAGACAAACGCTGGAAGTGATAGATGAACATCCCGGAAGATTTCAGGTCGAGGTGCTCACCGCACACGAAAATGCTTCCTTGCTTATCCGGCAAGCCCTGCGATATAAACCCAATACGGTCGTTATCGGCAATGAAAAATATTACGGGAAAGTCTCCGGCGCTTTGAGCGGTACGGATATTAAAGTCTTTGCAGGGCAAAAAAGCATTGAGCAGATTGTCCGTTCCCGGGAGATTGACATGGTGTTGGTAGCCATTGTCGGCTATGCCGGAATGCGACCCACCATAGAAGCCATACGTGCGCGCAAACGCATCGCCCTCGCCAACAAAGAATCCTTGGTCGTAGCAGGGCATATAATAAGTCCGTTGGTAGTTCAAAACAAGGTTGAGCTTATCCCGGTGGACTCCGAACATTCGGCTATTTTTCAAGCCCTGACGGGCGAAAATCCGGAGCGGATACAAAAACTTATCCTTACTGCATCAGGCGGACCCTTCCTTGACAAAACAGCGGAAGAACTCAAACATATCAGTCTTGAAGAATCACTCCGGCATCCCAATTGGTCTATGGGGGCAAAAATTACCATAGATTCGGCGAGTATGATGAACAAAGGCTTGGAAGTCATCGAAGCCAAATGGCTTTTCGGTATTCCTATCGAACGGATAGAAGTCATCATTCATCCGGAGTCTATCATTCACAGTTTTGTCCATTTTATTGATGGTTCGTTAAAGGCTCAATTGAGCACTCCGGATATGCGCTATCCCATTCAATATGCGTTGAGCTATCCCGATAGGCTGAAAAACACATTCCAACACTTTGATTTTAAGGACTATAATAAATTTTCATTCCGGCAAGCCGATATGCAAAAATTTCGTAATCTTGCACTCGCTTTTGAAGCCGGAAAAGCAGGAGGAAATGCTCCCTGTGTATTGAATGCTGCCAATGAGGTGGCGGTAGCGGCTTATTTGGCGAAAAAAATATCGTTCTTGGCACTTCCGGAAGTGGTCGAATATTGCCTGCAGCAAATACCCTTTGAGAAAAATCCGGACATTGAAGCCCTGGAAGACTGTCATCAGCATACAGTCCGTACGGCTTCCGAATTTATTAAGAAAAATTATTAGAATAGAATACTATGGAGTTAGTCATCAAGATAGCACAGTTTATCTTAATCTTATCAATGCTTGTATTGATACACGAATTTGGACATTTTATTGCGGCCAAATATTTTAAAACCCGGGTCGAAAAATTTTATATGTTCTTCAATCCTTGGTTTTCTTTGTTTAAGAAAAAAATCGGGGAAACCGAATACGGCATCGGCTGGTTGCCCCTCGGCGGATATGTGAAAATCGCCGGTATGATTGACGAGTCGATGGACAAAGAACAGATGAAAAAGGACCCCGAACCTTGGGAATTTCGCAGTAAACCGGCTTGGCAACGACTGATTATCATGCTGGGAGGTGTCATTATGAACGTGGTTTTGGCAATTGTCGTGTACATCACATTGCTTGCCACCTTCGGGGAATCTTATGTCCCTGCACAGAAACTAACGTACGGGATTAAAGCGGATTCTTTGGAGCGTTCCATCGGCTTGCAAGATGGGGATATTATCACCGGCGTGGACGGAAAAGAAGTGCTCGAATTTAAAAAAATACCGCTGACTATTCTACTCAATGATGCCAAGACTATGGAAATTGTCCGTAACGGACAAAAAATGACTTTGCCCCTGCCGGATGCATTTAAAAAATCTTTGATGGACCAAAACGGACATCACTTCTTGGGATTGGAGAAAATCCGGTTTCCTTTTGAAATATCAAAATTTACAGCCAATGGTGTTGCCAAGGATGCAGGCTTCCAAATCAATGATAAGATTGTGGGTATCAATGACACGCCTACGCCCTTTTTTCAGGATTTTGTCGAAGTCTTGCAAGGATACAAGGATAAGGATGTAAAAGTCATCGTGAAGAGAGACGGACAGGAAATACAAATTCCCGTACACGTCCCGCAAGAGGGGAAATTAGGGATATATCCCAAACCATTAGATACATACATTCCTTTGCAGACTAAGAAATATTCTTTTTGGCAAGCTATTCCCGCAGGTTTTAAAATGACCGGCGAAGAGATTAACGGATACCTCAAGCAGCTGAAAATGGTGTTTACACCCAAAACGGGGGCTTACAAAAAGGTAGGTAGTTTCATCACCATAGTCAATGTGATGCCCGGTCATTGGGATTGGTATGTGTTCTGGAAACTCGCAGCATTTCTCTCCATTATGCTGGCGGTATTGAATGTGCTTCCTATTCCGGCATTGGACGGAGGACATGTTTTGTTTACTTTGTACGAGATTATTACGCGCCGGAAACCGAGCGATAAATTTCTCGAATATGCACAGATCGCCGGTATGATAATCCTGTTGGCGCTTTTTGTCTTTGCTATGGGCAACGATATTATCAATAATTTTTTCCATTAACAAGGGATAATGTCATGGGGTTATGGTGATTTTTTGCTGAGCAAAGATTGTTATTTCGACGAGCTCAGCAAGAGTAATCCTTTTCCGGTTATGTTTTTTTTAGTATTATTATTCTTGTTGCCCGGTCGGGGAATGATGAAATTCGTTACTTTTGCCTGTTCGAATAGGTTATTTATTCACGGGAATATGAAAGCCTTTTTTCATGATACTTTGCGGATTATTTTCCCTTATACTTGTCCGGCTTGCGGTACCCCTCTGCAAAGGTCGGAGGATACGATTTGTTTGTCTTGCATCCTGCAATTACCCAAGACAAATTTTCATCTTTTGCCTGAAAATCCCGTTTTAGAACTTTTTTACGGACGTTTTCCGGTAACCGGAGCTACGGCTTTTTTGTATTTCCGCAAACATGGTATTGTTCAAAAACTGATTCATCAATTGAAATATCACGGAGCGCAGGAAGTCGGTAGAAAATTAGGTATGCTTTTTGGTAAAGACCTGAGAGATACTGCATTTGTGCAAGATGTTGACTTTTTGGTGCCGGTGCCTTTACATCCCAAAAAATTAGCATTACGGGGCTTCAATCAGGCAGAAGTTTTGTGTCTGGGCTTGGAAAAAACGCTTGGAATACCTTTGGTCAAAGATCAACTTGCCAGGAAAGAATTCACAGAAACCCAAACACGGAAATCGATGTACGAACGTTGGGAAAACGTGTTCAATGTGTTTGAGGTAAGAGACCCGGCTCTTTTTGAACACAAACACATCCTGTTGGTTGACGATGTAATCACCACCGGCTCTACCTTGGAGGCTTGTATGCAGAGTATGAGGGAGATACCGGGCATAAAGATTAGTGTCGCCGTATTGGCGAAGCCGGTATTATAGGGAGCTTACTCCTTTGGCTGCGAACACCGGGGAAAGTCCTTATTTGTAATCTTGGAGACTTTCCATTAACTTTTTCCGGCTGAAAAAGATACGGCTCTTTACGGTCCCGATAGAAAGATTTAACTCCTCCGCAATCTCCTTGTATTTGTATCCATTGAAATGCATCTCAAAAGGAATACGGTGCTCATCGTCCAATCCCGCAATAGCTGCCTTTATCTCTTTGCAAAATAATTTTGATTCGGAAGAGACGAAACTGTCTTCTTGTTTGACATTGATATGGTATTGCTCGTCCGTTGAATCAATGAAAGTGTTAGCTCTCTTGGCTTTCCTATAGTCATTAATGAAAGTATTCTTCATTATGGTATAGGTCCAAGCTTTGAGATTGGTTTGCGGATTAAATTTATCTTTATTTTTAAGCGCTTTGAGATAAGTTTCTTGGAAAAGGTCGTTGGCAGCATCCCTGTTCATCGTTAGAGAGTATGCCATTCCTTCCAGACTTTCTCTGATACTCAATAATTTATAATTAAATTCTACTGTTGACATCGTGCTACAATATTTTAGGCTGCAAAGGTAGATATTTATTTATATCAATTCCAAATTATTTTGGAAAAATTT
>WFZU01000039.1 GCA_015489405.1 Bacteroidales bacterium | reverse complement strand
GTCAAGAGCTTGAGCTGGAATGTTCGAATTCAAAGCTTGTGAAGTTATGAAAGCAAAGGAGTTGACTTACGTCAATGCGATGCATTGAGCTTGCCGAAAAGACTGGTTTCAGAACGAGCGTAACGCAGAAGCCGGACATTATAGACAAGCTCTAATTATTTTTGCCTTATGCTTTCCTATGCAAGCTTCCAACTCTTCCGCGGGGCATTGTTTTATCCGCTTGACGGATCCATATTTCTCCAATAAACGCTGTACGGTCTTCTCCCCTATCCCGGGAATATCACTCAACACCGTCTTATAAGCAGCCTTGGAACGTTTCTTCCGGTGATGTGTTATTCCAAAACGGTGAGCTTCGTCCCGCAGATGCTGAAGCAGGCGTAAACTTTCGGATTTTTTATCCAAATGCAGCGGAAGTGGGTCGCCGGGGAAATAAAGTTCTTCCAAGCGTTTAGCAATGCCCAATATGGGGATTTTTCTATCCAAATTCAACTTTTTCAGACTTTTGAGGGCTGCATTTAATTGACCTTTTCCTCCGTCAATAACGATTAATTGGGGCAATTCTTTCTGTTCGTCCAACACTCTTTTGTAACGGCGATAGACAATCTCTTCCATGGAAGCAAAATCGTCGGGACCTTCGACCGTCTTGATATTATAGTGTCTGTATTCCTTTTTCGCAGGGCGACCATCAATAAAACACACCATAGCGGCAACCGGGAAATAACCTTGTATATTGGAATTGTCAAAACATTCGATGCGCCGGGGATATTCCTTTAAACGAAGGTCTTTTTGCAAGGCTCTCAACACCCTTTTTTGACGTCGTCCGGGATCGACCAATTCTTTCCTTTTAGCTTGGTCAAGCATAAAAAGTTTAGCATTGCGCAAAGAAAGGTCCAACAATTTTTTACGCTCCCCTATTTTAGGAACAATCATCTTTATGTCCAGAAGCGTATCTATTTTGAAAGGCATCACTACTTCCTTGGCGATACTCTCAAAGCGTTGCCTCATCTCCACCAGGGCAAATGCCAGAAGTTCTTCGTCCGGTTCGTTGAGCCGTTTACTCAACTCAACTGTATGCGTCTGAATGACAGCTCCTTGTACAACACGCAAAAAATTTACAAAAGCACTCTTTTCACCGGAAACAATAGAAATCACATCCATATCCCCCAGCTTTGGCGAGACAATCATAGAGCGGGAATAGTAGTGTTCCAAGGCTTGTATCTTTTCTTTGACAATTTGCGCTTCTTCATAACGTTGTGCTTCGGAATACGCATACATCAATTGTTTCAAATCCTTGATGACCGTATGCACCTTCCCTTTCAGTATCTTTCTGACCGCCTGCACATCTTTCAGGTAGTCTTCTTCCGTTTGTTTTCCGGTGCAAGGAGCTTTACATTTCTTGATATGGTATTCCAAACATATTTCAAATTTTCCTTTGGCAATGTTTTTTGCCGAAAGTTGATATTTACAGGTACGAAGTGTGTATAATTTTCGTATGAGATCAAGCAAGGTATGCAAGAGTTTCCCGTTGGGATAAGGACCGTAATATTCCGAACCGTCCCGGATTAATTGACGGGTACTGAAAACGCGGGGAAAAGGTTCGTTTTTTATACAAATCCAGGGATAGGTTTTGTCATCTTTTAAAAGAATATTGTAGCGGGGTTGATATTTTTTGATAAGGTTATTCTCCAACAGCAAGGCATCCAATTCGGTATCCACGACGATATGTTGAATATCGGCAATCTTGCTGATCATCAATTGAAGTTTTGCCGTTTTTTTCGTTCCCGTGAAATAAGAATTTACGCGCTTGCGCAAATGTTTTGCCTTGCCGATATAGATTATTTTTCCTTGTTTGTCCAGAAATTGATACACGCCGGGTTGAGGTGGCAGTTGTTTGGCAAGTATTTTTAAAAAGTCTATGTTTTTCTTCATCATTAGTCGTACATAAAAGTGAAATCTTTTCTCCGCCGGCAAATCGATTTTTCTATTCTGCAAGGGGTATTAATTCCCGTATCATCCTTGTCAAGGTTTCCGGTTTATCAACATGAATCCAATGTCCTACATCTTCAATGGTCAAGAAACGGGCATTCGGAAAAATCTTCCGGGTTTGTTCCATCCCCTCTTCGCTGACCAAGGGAGATTTTCCACCCCGGATAAAAGCAATTTCAAGCTCTTGAGAAGTTTGAGGCAGGAGCCCGTCAAATATACTGTTAAAGGTGTGATGCAAGCCGCCAATATTAATTTTCCAGCGAAATTCGCCCTCTTTCCGGATAATATTTTTTATTACCAAACGCCTGAAACGGGGATAAATATGTTGTTTTTCCAGAAAATCAATAATCTCTTTGCGGTCTTTGAACTGCGAGAGATTGGTACTATTCGCTAAATCTATCATTCGTTTAAACTCCGGATTGGGCGGGTATCCTAAGGGTAGAATATCTATCACAATACTATTTTTCACTTTCATCCCGGGAAATTGCAGAAGAAATTGCATCACTACCTTCCCTCCCATCGAATGCCCGATAAGCGTGGGGTTGTCAATTTTGTGCCGCTTAATAAAATCAGCCAAATCTTGTGCCAAAGCAGGATAGTTGAAATCATCATTCCAAAATGATTTTCCATGATTTCTCTGATCGGGGACATATACGGTATAGTCATTGGCCAATTTTTTAGCGATCGGAATCCAGTGATCGGACAGACCCATAAAGCCATGCAGAATAATAATATTTTGAGGGCTATTGCCGTATTTTCTGTAAAAAAGTTCCATATACCACTGATTACAATCTCTTTTTTCTCAATATACCGGCAATATTGACCAGCAACAACAATACGGACATAAATGCCGCCACCCGTCCGGGATAATTGCCCCAGCGGGCAAAAAACGTAATTTGATGATTGATCTTTACCGTTTGTTTTACGGCAGTGCGAACCCAGTAAGCGGTTTTTCGGATTACCTCTCCCCGCTCATTGATAAAGCCGGAGATACCGGTATTCCCGGAACGGGCAACCCATTTTCTGTTTTCAATAGCACGCAAGCGGGCATAAGCAAAATGCTGTTTGTATCCGGGACTGTCCCCCCACCAACCGTCATTGGTAATGATACAAATCAATCCCGCTCCCTGTCGTACGAAAGAAGCTACATATTCTCCGAAAACCGATTCGTAGCAAATCACCGGCGCAATTTTAAGGCTATCCTTGATAAGCAAAGGGTGAATGTCATAGTCAATTCCCAAGGAACCTACCGTGCCGCCGAGGTCAATCGCATAGCGGCTCAATATTTTGAAGATGCCGGAAGTGGGCATATATTCCACCCCCGGGGTAAGTTTAGATTTGTGATGATATTGAATGTGGTCTCTTTCGACAGCGAATGCGGTATTGAAAACATCATAATAAATGTTATACGTCAATTGATGTCTTGCCGTAGAGGGGATTGCCTCTTCTTTGGGATCATACTGCCGGTAGGTAGAAGCTCCGACCAGAAAAGACACATTCCGGTGCTTTTTGGCATAAGCCTGCAGGCTATTGAGGCTTTGTGCATATCGTATCCGGGATTCTTGAATCTGTTCCTGAATGACGGACTCCGGCGCCATAGCCAAGAGAGGATGTCCATCTTGCAAGGAATCCACCTGTGCCAGAATTCCCTTAACCACCTCTTCCGGGCGGGTGGTGTATTGCTCGGAATAGGGATCCAGATTCGGCTGACAGGCAATCACCTCCAATGAGGAGGTGGACGGAATTTCCCGGTGGTAAAGATGAGACGAAATCCAAAGCGGCGCAATCACTGCCCCGGCCAAAATCAATAGATTGAGTAGTACACTCCTCCGGAGCGAATAAGTAAAAAGACTGTTTTTCAATAATTTATACAAAACAATATTCACAATCATCACCCAAAGGCTTCCCCCGAGAAAACCGGTATATTCGTACCACTGTATCCACGAGGTGCGGATAGCAAAAACGTTTCCCAAGGTGAGCCAGGGCCAAGTCAATTTCCAGTTTAGATGCACGTACTCAAATGCCAGCCAGAAAACCGGCAAAATAAAGTATGCTTGGTCCGGCATATAAAAACGCCTTCGCGTATAAGAAAACAGGGAAAAGATAAAACTCATAAACATGGCATTAAGGACCCAAGCGGCAATCGCTGCCGGTGTGGAATACCATACCCAATAGGTAGTAGCAACATTCCAAAGCAAAAAAGCGGGGTAGGAATAAAAGAAAACGCCGAATTTGGAATATTTCTCCGGATGACCGGCAATCACATTTTCAATGTATAACAAAGGAACGAATGCAAAAAAAATCAGCCAGGTTATTCCATGAACGGGCCAGCTGACGGAAAAAAAGATTCCGGACACAAGAGAAAGGCTAAGAAGCCCGTATTTTGTATGCAAAAAATCTTGTATCTTATTTTTCGTCATCCTGTTTTTTATTGTTCCTTCCTCTCTACAAGTAATATCACCGGAAAAATTGCCCGGATATGCCCGGAAATATTTTTTTCTAAAAAAATTATGTTTTTCTATAAATATTATACTTTTGCAACGCTTTACGGCCTCATAGTTCAATGGATAGAATAGAAGTTTCCTAAACTTTAGATCCAGGTTCGATTCCTGGTGAGGCTACAAAAAAACGGTCCGGATTGAATGAAAAAAACGGGGTGTATTTCCGTTCCCCCGTTTTGTCATTGTTACACATCTATCCTTTGCAACCTTCTACACAGCGATTGATATGAAATTTTAAGCAATTTTGCTGCTTTTTCTCTCTTGTTTTTACTGACCTTCATCGCATCTTTGAGCGCCTTTTCTTCCATTTCTTTGAGCGTTAATACCGGAGTATCTCCGATATGGTAGAGGCTGTCGAGACGTTTGTATTCACTTTCAATAAAATCAGCATCTCCGTAATTACCTTTCATATAATCCGGCACTTTTGATTTCAATTTCCGGAGGAGAACTTGATAGGATATTCCCAACATTTTAGCGGCTGCAGTCTTTTTGTATCCGGCTTTATAGAGAGCACTGATAATAGTCAAATATTCCAATTCGTCCAACGGAATTACCTCAGGCACAAAGGCTTGCTTCGTTTCCACCCATTGATTATCTTCCGGCTTGGCGACGACTTCTGCTTCGGGCTTTCCGGTAACGAATGCAATCGATTCGTTGATATGAAAATCTTTGGCTTTCAACACTTTCCCATCGGACAAGATGATCGCACGTTCAATGATATTGCGTAACTCGCGAATATTGCCGGGGAAATCATACTGCATCAAAACCGTATATACGGCATCTTCTATTTTTTGAATGTCCTTGCCGACTTCCTTTTTCAGTTTTTTTACAAAGTGTTCCAACAGCAGCGGAATATCTTCTTTTCGTTCCCGCAGAGGCGGAATTTGAATAATAAAAGTACTGATACGGTGATACAGGTCAAGTCTGAATTTATTTTGTTTAATCATCTCACGCAGCGACCTGTTGGAAGCACTGATAACGCGAACATCAAAATCAGTTGTTTTGCGGGATCCAATGCGGGATACTTGCTTCTCTTCCAGCACCCGCAACAATTTTGATTGCTGCGTCAGAGGCATATCGCCGATTTCATCTAAAAACAAAGTTCCTCCGTTGGCAATCTCAAACCAGCCGGGGCGACTATCGTTAGCGCCGGTAAAAGAACCTTTGATATGTCCGAAAAATTCACTCTCAAAGAGGGTTTCCGGAATAGCAGAACAATTAACGGAATAAAAAATATTATCTTTGCGGGAGCTCATGAAATGTACACCTTTGGCTATCAACTCCTTACCGGTTCCGGACTCACCTACAATAAGAACCGAGGTACTATTGGTAGCGGCGACCTTATTCATCATTTCAATCACGTTTTTCATCGCAGCACTTTTCCCGACAATCTCAAATCCCATCTGATTTTGCAATTCGGAAGTCAAGAAAGAGTAGCGCGATTTCAAGTCAATATATTCCGTGGAAAGTGTGTGAAATCTCACCGTACGCTGTATGGCAGCCAAAATACTGGGAAGCCGGAACGGCTTGGAAAAGAAATCACTCGCTCCATTGCGCAAAGCCTTTACCACACTATCCATATCTCCGTGTCCGGAAATCATAATCACTTCCGTGGCGGGATATTCCTTTTTGATTTTTTGCAAAAAAGTCAATCCGTCCATTTCCGGCATCCGGATATCTACAATCGCAATATCAATTTGATGCTCGTCAAAGACCTCCATAGCTTCGGACGGACGCAAAGCTTTATAAACCTTGTAATCATAGTCCGTCAAAAATTCTCCTATCTCGTCAAGAATACGCTGTTCATCATCCAAAACAAGGATATTAGTCTCATTTTTCATAATCGTTATATTTAGGTAAGAAAATACTTATTTCAGTGCCTTGATTCAATTTGCTTTCAACTTCAATTTTTCCGTTATACTCTTTTAAAATACCATACACTATAGAGAGCCCCAAGCCTGTACCATCATGCAGTTCACTGGTCGTAAAAAAGGGATCGAATATTTTTTCCAAATTCTCCTTTGGGATTCCAATCCCATTATCCTTAACCGTAATAACATGCCATTTGTCATCTTTGGTAGTACAATAAATCCGGATAACTTTGGATTCGGAAGAGGACTTCGGCAATTTCCGGAATCTTTTTTCTATGGCACGTTTGGCATTGGAAAGGAGATTGAGAATCACCTGTTCAAAACGGTACTTACTGCCAAGAACATACTGGGTTTCGCACTCCCTGTTTTCATCGGGATACACTTCAATTTCCACCCCGTGGTTGGAATATTGTTTCTGCACCATCGAGATAGCTCCATGGACGATTTCTTCAACACTGACTTTATCAAAAACCGGTTTCGCCTCGTCGCGTGAGAAAGCCCGGACATGTTCAATGATTTGTTTGATCCGTTCAATATCTTTAAACAAAGTGTGCATCTTGGAATCCAAAAAATCCTTGGAAAACTTATTCGTATTCACTTTGTGGAGAATATTATCCAAGCCCATGGAGATACTAAGCAGGGGTTGATTAATTTCATGAGCCATTCCGGCTGCCAGCTCTCCCATCGATTCAAGACGGGATTTATGAATAAGGAACTGTTGTTGTTTCTGCCGTTTTTCCAGTTCTTCTTGCACTTGTTTTTCCAGATTTTTATTCAACTTTTCCAATTTCCGGGTCTTGGCTTTCACCAATTTCTCCAATCCGCTATTCACTTTCAAAAGGTCATGTTCTGCTTTTCGCCGGAGTTTGATTTCTTCTTCAATATTTTTTCTGAGAATAATCTGATTGGAAATATCCAAGACCGTGGCTTTCAATCTGTCCCCGGTAAAGGGTTTCAAGAGGAACCCATTAGTACCTTGTTCAATGGCACTTATCAGGTGAGTACTGTCAGCATGCGCCGTGATAATAATAATCTTCACTTCCTTGCTTATCTCCCGGATTTTGTATATCAAATCGATCCCGTTAATCCCCGGAATGTTAATATCCGCGATGACAAGATCCGGCTTCTCCTTCTTATAAATTTCAAAAGCTTCAAGCCCGTTACCTGCTACATACAAGGTCTCTACAAACTCCCCCAAAACTTTCTTGTAGAGTAGTTGCAAGGTCTTTTCATCTTCTACAAATAAAACACTAATACCTAATTTACTTTTCATAATCTACGGTGCAAGAATCTTTCCTCTCTGCAGGTGCAAAGATAAACAAATTATCAATAATAATAGTTTTTTTATTATTTTTTAAAAAATTTTTTTTAGATGTCCCTTATATATCCGTACCAATTACAAGAAAATCCCCCTCAAATGTATGCCTATTTACGATATTTGGCTAATAACAGAGACTCAGGACAGGGCTGATTTCCGGTGTATTTACAGAAAAATCCTCTCGCAAATTGAGAGCTTTAGCTACAATCAGAATAACAAATGCCCTAACTGATTGACCGCAAAACTAACCATCCAAGCCGTTACGGTGGTGTAAAAGACTAAAAAAAGAGGCCATTTCCATGAGGCTGTCTCCGCATGCACCGTAACAAAAACAGAAACACAAGGGAAATAAAGCAAAATAAACATCAAAAATGCAAAAGCAGTTATGGGGTCAAAAACCTTTTGCCCCTTTTTCACACCGTCCGGAAATTTCGCTTCTTGCAATGCCCCTACCAATTCATTATCATCCGAATCTGCTTGATAGAGTACTCCCATAGTGCTCACGACAACCTCTTTGGCAACGACTCCCGAAAGCACACTCACACTCATCTTCCAATCAAAACCCAGCGGTGCCATAGCCGGCTGAATGGTCTTTCCCAAACGTCCGATAAACGACTGTGCTTGCATAGCCGTGCGTTTTTTCTTTTCAATTTTTTCTATTTGCACATTTCGTTGCGCATCTGTAAGGGATACATTTTCAAACACTTGCTTCTTTTGTAATTCATATTCCCGGGTTAAGCGTTCATTTCTCGGAAAATATCCCAAAGCCCACACAATCATGGATGCTAACAAAATAAGTCCTCCCATTTTTTTTAAATACTGCTGCCCTTTATGCCACATGTGAGTTAGCGTAGTACGGATAGTAGGTGTCCGGTATGGAGGAAGTTCCATGACAAAAGGCGTTTCCGAATTTTTGAAAAGGGTCTTTTTGAAAAGTATGGCAAAGAAAACGGCAAAGCCGATACCTATCAAATAAATCAAAGCCAATACAATGGTTTCCCTGCCTTTAAAAAAGGCTGAAATAATCAAAATATAGACCGGCAGTCGTGCACTGCAAGACATAAAAGGATTGATCAAAATGGTCAACAACCTTTCATTCCGGTTGCGTAAGGTACGCGTGGACATTATCGCCGGGACATTGCATCCGAAGCCCATAATCATAGGGATAAAAGATTTTCCATGGAGACCTATCTTGTGCATCAGCCGGTCCATGATAAAAGCAGCCCGCGCCATATATCCCGTATCTTCCATAAACGAAATAAAGAAAAAAAGTATCAGGATATTCGGCAGGAAAACGATCACCCCTCCCACTCCGGCAATCACGCCGTCCACCAATAAATCCCTGAACACGCCTTCGGGCAGCAAGTGTTCCACAAGTCCTCCCAGAGACCGGACAATCATATCCAACCATTGTACCGGATATTCTCCCAGCCGGAATGTAGCGGTAAACATAATCCAAAGGAAAAACAATAATATCGGGAAACCGAATATGCGGTGGGTCAAGAAAGTGTCGATTATTTCCGTGTCCGTCTTCTTTTTGCGCGAAAATTCGTTCGGACGATAAGTCTCTTTAAGTGCCCCTGCGATAAAACCGTAGCGGGCATTCGTTATCAAAGTTTCGGAATCTTCGTGGAGATGTTTCTCCAATTTGCCAATAGCAGCATTCGTGATTTTCAACACCCTGTCACAGGATTCCATTTCCTGTCGCAGCAATTTCTTTATTTCTTCGTCTTTTTCCAAGAGTTTGATAGCTATGAACCGGTCCGAAACCCGGTAAATAAGCGTTCTCTTCTTATCCAAAGTGCTACGAATGGCAGCGATAGCTTTCTCTACTCCTTTACCATAATTAATATGGATATGCCGTACTACTTTATCTTTATTTTCAAAGACTTCTATCACTTTGCGGAACAGATCCTCCAAGCCCTTGCCCTTGGTACCAACCGTAGGAACCAAAGGAATCCCGAGCAGCGCCCCCAAGGTTTGATAATCCAGCTGATCTCCCGATTTCTCCAACTCATCATACATATTCAAAGCCCCGACGACTTTGATATCCATATCTATCAATTGAGTGGTAAGAAATAAATTGCGCTCAAGGTTTGTAGCATCCAAAACATTGACTACAATATCGGGTGCCTGCTCGATGATAAATTTCCGGCTTACGATTTCCTCTTGAGTATAAGCCGAAAGGGAATAGGTGCCGGGAAGGTCAACAATATTGAATGTGTAGCCATCCAAATGATATAAACCGGTTTTGAGGTCTATCGTAACTCCTGAATAATTTCCCGTGTGCGCTTTCTCCCCGGAAACATAATTGAAGATGCTTGTCTTGCCACAATTCGGATTACCGATAAATGCCACATCGATAACCTTCCCTTTTTTCATTGCATAAGGAATCATTTTTTCGTCAAAAGTGCCGAAATATTCATTTTCGAGCAATGTGGTGTCCTCTCCGATTTTACTCACTTCGATAAGGGAAGCTTCGTTCCTTCTCAGCGAAACGTTGTAATTCATGATACGGTATTCAATAGGTCCGTGAAGTGGAGTTATTTTCAAGGTCTTCACAACCTTACCTTTTACAAATCCCATTTCCGAGATACGTTTCCGGAAGGCACCGGTGCCTTTTACTTTCAAGATGACGGCTTCTTCTCCGCTTTTTAAATCCGATAATACCATCGATTCCTCGCTTTATTTTCCGCTCATTCCGGCGTTCTCTTGCAATAAGACTTTTCCGCCCGGGGCAAAAAAATTCATTTTTAGATTAACATACAGAAAGGGAAAATGTTTAATTAGAGTCTGTCTATAATGTCCAATAACTTCGTTACGCTCATACTCAAAACAGTCATTGACAAAAGTCAACTCCTTGATTTTGAGTATTTCGCAAGCCTTGTTCTTGAACATTATAGCTCAAGCTCTTGACTGTATGGACAAACACTAAATAGTTCCTTCTTGCTAAGTTCTTCAAAAAGCATATTATAAGACAAATTCATAAACGCAAAGGTAGAT
>WFZU01000038.1 GCA_015489405.1 Bacteroidales bacterium | reverse complement strand
TTGTATAATTGCACCATTGTATAATTGTATAATTGTATCATTGTACCCTTGAATAATTCCCTTTCAAAAGAATTGGAATAAAAAACATATCATATTTCAATAATTCGTACATTTGCAGCCATATAAAAAACAGGTTTATATGATTGATACAAACAGGTATAAGGCGAAGAATCATATTCGAGTGGTAACGGCTGCTTCCCTTTTTGACGGGCACGATGCAGCTATCAATATTATGCGCAGAATTATCCAATCTTCGGGTGCGGAAGTAATCCATCTGGGACACAACCGTTCGGCGATGGAGATTGTCAATGCAGCCCAACAGGAAGACGTTCAGGCGATTGCGATAACATCCTATCAGGGAGGACATAATGAGTTCTTCAAATATATGTACGATTTGTTGCAAGAAAAAGATTGCAGCCAGATAAAAATTTTCGGAGGTGGAGGCGGTGTGATCTTGCCGGATGAGATAAAAGAACTGGAAGCCTACGGGATTGAGCGTATTTATTCGCCGGATGACGGCAGGGAACTTGGTCTGCAAGGGATGATTAACGATTTGATGCAGCGTTCCGATTTTCCCACGGGGAAAGATATTAAAGTGAGCCTTGCACAAATAACGGGCAAGGAACTGAATGCCATAGCACGTTTGATTTCTGCGGTTGAAAATTTCCCTGAACAGGTGCAATCGTTGATGCAAGAAATCAGAAAATATAACCGGGAACGGGAAACCCCTCCGATTTTGGGAATTACCGGAACCGGCGGTTCGGGAAAATCCTCTCTTATTGATGAGATTGTGCGCCGTTACCTGGATGCTTTCCCTGACAAAACAATTGCGATTATCTCTGTCGATCCGTCCCGTCGTAAGTCCGGCGGTGCTTTGCTCGGCGACCGTATCCGGATGAACGCTATCAACAATCCACGCGTCTATATGCGTTCACTTGCTACCCGTCAAGCCAATTTGGCGATGTCTCCATACGTGAGTGATACGGTAGAGATTGTTAAAGCTGCCGGCTATGATTTGGTGATATTGGAAACTTCCGGCATCGGGCAGTCCGATACGGAAATCGTAGATCATTCCGACCTTTCATTGTACGTGATGACCCCGGAATACGGTGCTGCCACGCAATTGGAAAAGATTGATATGCTGGACTTTGCGGATATTGTGGCTATCAACAAATTTGATAAGCGGGGTGCTTTGGACGCCTTGCGGGACGTCAAAAAACAATATCAACGAAACCACCAATTGTGGGAAACGGACACGGAAGATATGCCGGTCTTCGGGACGGTGGCATCGCAGTTTAATGATCCCGGCGTAAATCATCTATTTATAGCCTTAATGCACAAATTGAGTGAAAAATCCGGTCATCGTTTTGAACTGTCCCGTGAAATAAAAGATTTGAAGCAAGATAAAATATCCATCATTCCGCCACGGCGGGTACGATACCTTTCCGAAATAGCGGAAACTATACGCCACTACAACGAATGGACGGAAAAACAAGCGAAAATCGCTCATCGTTTGCAGGCTATCGAAGAAGTGCGGGACAGCCTGAAAGATAATCCCGGCGCTCTTGCCCAATTGGATAAGGAGCGGAAAGAATTGGAATACCGTTTGGGGGTGAATCGTAAGATCTTGGAATCTTGGGAAGAATTGAAAAGCCGCTATGCTGCCGATGAGTTTGTCTATCAAGTACGGGGCAGGGATATACGCGTCAAGACCTACCGGACTTCCCTTTCGCATACCAAAGTGCCCAAAGTCGTGCTTCCCAAATATCGCTCGTGGGGCGATATCGTGAAATGGAATTTGCGTGAAAACGTTCCCGGTAGCTACCCATTCGCCGCAGGCGTATTCCCTTTTAAGCGCGAAGGGGAGGATCCGACACGGATGTTTGCCGGAGAGGGTGGACCGGAACGAACGAACAAGCGTTTTCATTATGTTTCTCTCGGAATGCCGGCTAAAAGGCTCTCTACGGCTTTTGACTCCGTTACGCTCTATGGACAAGATGCAGACGAGAGACCCGATATTTACGGGAAAATCGGAAACTCGGGCGTGGCTATCTCTTGTCTGGACGATGCCAAACGCTTGTACTCCGGTTTTAATCTCGCCGACCCGAAGACTTCCGTATCTATGACGATCAATGGTCCGGCACCGATGATGGTGGGTTATTTTATGAATGCCGCTATTGACCAACAATGTGAAATCTATATCCGCGAACATAATCTTGTAGATGAGGTGAACGCCAAAATAGACGCTTTCTATAAAGCCAGAGGCACGGAGAGACCCACTTATCGTGCTCCTTTGCCCGAAGGGAATGACGGATTGGGACTTCTGCTCCTCGGCGTTACCGGAGATATGGTCTTGCCAAAAGAAATTTACGAAGAGATAAAAAAGAAAACCATTGCGGTCGTCCGGGGAACGGTTCAGGCGGACATTCTGAAAGAAGACCAAGCTCAAAACACTTGTATTTTCTCTACGGACTTCTCTCTCAAACTGATGGGTGATATCCAACAATATTTTATCGACCACAACGTACGCAATTTCTATTCGGTTTCCATTTCCGGATATCATATCGCCGAAGCCGGCGCAAACCCCATCACACAATTGGCGCTGACACTCGCCAACGGCTTTACTTATGTGGAATATTACCTCTCCCGGGGAATGGATATAAACAAATTTGCACCCAATCTTTCGTTCTTTTTCAGCAATGGTATGGATGCCGAGTATGCGGTGTTGGGAAGGGTCGCACGTTTGATATGGGCGAAAGCAATGAAGGAGAAATACGGAGCGGACGAACGTTCGCAAAAGTTGAAATATCATATTCAGACTTCGGGACGTTCCCTGCACGCACAGGAGATTGATTTTAATGACATCCGGACGACTTTACAGGCATTATACGCTATTTATGACAATTGTAATTCGCTGCATACCAATGCTTATGATGAGGCAATAACTACTCCTACGGAGGAAAGTGTGCGCCGCGCTATGGCGATTCAGTTGATTATCAATCACGAATTGGGATTGGCAAATAATGAGAATCCGTTACAAGGCTCTTTTATCATCGAAGAATTGACGGATTTGGTCGAAGAAGCCGTACTGATGGAATTTGACCGTCTGACCGAAAGAGGTGGCGTATTGGGTGCTATGGAAACAATGTATCAAAGGAGCAAGATTCAAGAGGAATCCATGTATTACGAACAACTGAAAAATACCGGGGAATTGCCCCTGATAGGGGTAAATACTTTCTTGTCCAAAGACGGTTCGCCCACGTTGATTCCCGGTGAAGTTATCCGTGCAACGGAAGCGGAGAAAAAGGCTCAATTAGATACGGTGAAGAATGTGAGAACCACCTATGCGGAAGAAGCGGGTAAAGCTTTGCAAGAACTGAAAACGGCTGCCTTAAACAATCATAATATTTTTGAAAAATTGATGGAGGCAACCAAATATGCCACGCTCGGACAAATAACCGACACGCTTTTTGAGGTAGGCGGTGAATATAGACGTAATATGTAGTTGTGTTTGTTTCGTTCGTGCGTAAATGCGGCGAAGGTTTGTGTAGAAATGTTCCCGGAGATAGCAAGTTTATGAAAAGTTGTTATAAGAGTTATCGTTTTTATCCAAGCCATTCGGGACAGGGACCGGACCGGCAGTTAACGGCAACATTTGGCATGTTGCGAACAGCGTAATAGCCGGACAAAGAAGAAAATATGATGTATAACGAGAATAAAATTTTATTTGTATGAAAATGATGTGGAAATCAGGCTTGTTGGCTCTTTTGCTTTGGGCAAGCACCCTGTATGCAGGTGAAGCGGATACGATTAGCCTGAATGGAATTTTCAAGGGACAATATTATCCCCGTTTCGTCTTTGGTCTGAAACCGATGAAAGACGGAAAAACCTACTGTAAGATTGCGGATAAATCCATTGTAACTTACGATTTCAAAAGCGGCAAAAAAGTGAAAACTATCGTACGTGCGGCAGAGCTGATTCCCGAAGGGGATACGGCTTCTATTGATATACATGATTTTACGTTCAGCCCCGACGAAACAAAAATTATGTTCGCCACCCAGAGTGAACACATATATCGTCATTCATCGCGAAATGTGTATTATATCTACGATATCGCAACGAAGAAACTGGAAAAACTGTCCCGCGGGAAGCAGCAGGTGGCGACCTTCTCTCCTGACGGAAAAAAAGTCGGTTTTGTTCGCGACAACAATCTTTTTTACAAGAATCTGGAAACCGGAGAAGAGGTGCAAATCACCCGCGACGGACACAAAAACCGGATTATCTACGGAACGACGGACTGGGTATATGAAGAAGAATTTTCGTTTATTCAGGGATTTCATTGGTCGCCGGACAGCAAAAAAATAGCGTATTACCGTTTTGACGAATCCCGTGTGAAGAAATACACTTTCCCGAAGTACGGTAGCCTCTATCCCAAACAATATACCTACAAATATCCCAAAGCCGGTGAGCGAAACTCTGTTGTCGAAATATTTGTGTATGATTTGGAGGCGGATGCCGTTAGCGAAGACGGCGAGAAAGTGGATGGCAAAACGATTGGGGAAATTAATCCCGACGGAAGTTTTGCAGGAGACGGAAAGTCCGCTTCCGCAAGAAAGTATAAGAATCTCGGGAAAAAAATGGATACCGGAGAGGAAACGGATATCTATATCCCGCGCATTAAATGGACCCGCAACTCCAATCAACTGGTGATCGAGTGGATGAACCGCCTGCAAAATGAATTAAAGTTCCTACTGGCAGATGTCCGCAGCGGAAAAACCAAAACCATCTATCACGAAACGAATAAATATTACATTGACATTACCGACAATCTGTATTTTCTCAAAGATGGAAAACATTTTCTGATAACCTCCGAAAAAGATGGTTACAATCATCTCTATTTGTACGATATGGAAGGAAATGAGGTGCGCCAAATTACGAAAGGGAAATGGGAAGTTACGGATTTTCTGGGCTATGATGAGAAGAATGATAAACTCTATTTTATCTCTACGGCATCCTCTCCTTTGAACAGGGAAATGTATTCCATCAATCTGAAAGGAAAAAAGCTACGTAAGATTTCGACCAAGGAAGGCTGGAACGAGGTGCAGTGGAATCCTTCTTTTACCTATTTTATCAATACCTTTTCTTCGGTGGATACGCCTTTGCAATACACTATTTGCAATGCCGCAGGGAAAAGCGTTCGTACGCTGGAAGACAATAGCGATTTCAAAGAACGTATTGTGCGGCAAGGATTTCATCCGAAGGAATTTTTTGACTTTGTTACCCAAGGAGGCACCAAACTCAATGGTTGGATGTTGAAACCTACCGGTTTTGACCCACACAAAAAATATCCGGTTTTGGTTTATGTGTATGGTGGACCCGGTTCCCAAACGGTGCAAAATATGTGGGGTTATACCCAGTATTTTTGGTTTCAATACCTTGCGCAACACGGTTTTCTTATCGTTTCGGTCGATAACCGGGGAACAGGTGCCAGGGGAGAGGCTTTTAAGAAAATGACCTATCGCCAATTGGGAAAATATGAGACGGAAGATCAAATTGAAGTTGCCAAGTATCTCGCTACCAAGACTTTTGTGGATGAAAATAAGATTGGTATCTTCGGGTGGAGTTACGGTGGATATATGTCCTCACTCTGTATGACCAAAGGGGCGGATTATTTTAGCACGGGGATAGCCGTAGCACCGGTAACCAATTGGCGGTATTATGACAATATTTATACCGAGCGGTATATGGGATTGCCGAAAGACAATGCTGACGGATATGACAATAATTCTCCTATTCACTATGTGGATCGCTTGAAAGGGAATTTCCTCCTGGTTCACGGTACGGCGGATGACAATGTCCATTTTCAAAATTCAATGGAAATGATTATGGCATTGACCAAAGCAAATAAGCAATTTGATTTTATGGCGTACCCGAACAGCAACCACGGCATTTACACCGGCAAAAACACCCGTTTGCACTTATATACGAAAATGACAAACTTCCTTTTCAAGCATTTGCGATAGGGGATGTATTTTTTTCTTTCCGCCGGAGGGAATAAAAGAAGAGGGAAATCATGGCTGATTTCCCTCTTCTTTGTTTTACGCAAAGGATTATTTTGCCGCTTTTTCTTCCCGGAGGTCAAGCGCAAACTGCAATACATCCAGCATGGTATCCACGTAGTGAAAACGAATCCCTTGGATATATTCCGAAGGGATATCTTCAATGTTTTTCCGGTTTTCCTTCGAAATAATAATGTCGGTGATATGAGCCCTTTTGGCAGCGAGGATTTTCTCTTTGATACCCCCTACGGGTAACACTTTTCCACGCAGTGTAATCTCTCCGGTCATCGCCAGATTTTTGCGTACCACCCGTTGCGTAAAAATAGATGCCAAGGCGGTCAGCAGGGTAATTCCGGCGGAAGGTCCGTCTTTGGGCGTAGCACCGGCAGGAATGTGAATATGGACATCATGGGTCGTAAAATCCTTGTCGTCAATACCCAATTCACGGCTATGCGCTTTCAAAAAGGCGAAAGCCAACTGTGCGGACTCTTTCATTACTTCCCCAAGATTTCCCGTCAGGGAAAATTTCCCTTTTCCCGGGTTAATGCTGGCTTCGATGAAGAGTATTTCGCCTCCGGCGGCAGTCCACGCCAAACCGGTTACGACGCCCGGAATACCGAAATTGGTTTCCTCTTCCTTGGAGTAGGGCGGAACTCCCAAAGTCTCCCGGATATCTTGCAAGGTAAGCGTTTGGTTGTAGGGGGTGCCTTCCAAAATGGGAATCACCCGTTTGCGAATGACTTTTGCAATGTTTCGTTCCAGTTTACGGACACCGGCTTCGCGGGTATAATTTTCAATAATATTCCGGAGGACTTTAACCGGAAATTTCAGTTGCCCTTTGGCGACTCCGTGTTCTTTGAGTTGTTTTGCTACCAAATGGCGCTTGGCGATTTGCACCTTTTCTTCAAGAAGATAACCGCTGATTTCAATTATCTCCATCCGGTCCAACAGGGCAGGGTGAATGCTCGAAAGGGTGTTAGCGGTAGCGATAAACATCACTTTCGACAGGTCGTAATCAACTTCCAAATAATTGTCGTGAAAATGTGTATTTTGTTCAGGGTCAAGGATTTCCAGTAGGGCAGCTTGGGGGTCTCCGCTATGGGTGGCTCCCAAGACTTTGTCTATTTCATCCAAGATAAAGACCGGATTGGAAGTGCCGGCTTTTTGCAGGTTTTTCAATATTCTGCCGGGCATTGCACCGATATAAGTTTTGCGGTGTCCCCGCAATTCGCTCTCGTCTCTCAAACCACCCAAAGACATCCTGACGTAGCTGCGGTTGAGAGCTTCGGCAATAGATTTTCCGAGAGAGGTTTTCCCTACGCCCGGAGGACCTACAAAACAAAGGATGGGAGATTTCAGGTTGTTTTTAAGCTTAATGACAGCCAATTGTTCAATAATTCTTTCTTTTACCTCGTCCAATCCGTAGTGATCCCGGTTCAATATCCGGCGGGCTCGTTTGAGGTCTATCCGGTCCTTGGAAAAAGTATTCCAAGGCAAACCTACGAAAAAGTCCAGATAGTTAAGCTGAACGGAATAGTCCGGCGCTTGCGGGTTCATTCGTTTCAACTTGTCAATCTCTTTCAGAAAAACAGCATTGGTCTTTTCATCCCAATTTTTTTGAGCTGCTTTTTTTTGCAATTCTTCGATGTCCTGCTGCCCGTTGTTGCCGCCCAATTCCTCTTGGATAACCTTTAATTGTTGGTGGAGGAAATAGTCCTTTTGTTGTTTGTCAATATCGACTTTGGTTTTCTTTTGAATCTTGTTTTTCAACTCGACGATTTGCAATTCTTCCGACAGCGCAGAAAGAATTTCCTCGGTTCGTTTTACGAAATCCTTTTCTTCCAACAGGCTTTGCCTGAATTCGACACTCGTATTACTATTGAAAGCAATGTAATTGACCAAATAGCGGAAACTATGAATATTGTGCAGTGGAAATGCCGCCTCATTGGGCAAAAGGGGGTTGGATTCTATTATCTTGATAGCCAATTCTTTAAGGCTTGAAACAAGTGCTTGCAAAGGACGGTTTTTTGCCGGCATCGGCAAATCATCGTAGGGGAGGGTCTTAGCTACAAAGAAAGGCTCTTCTTGAATAAATTCTTTAATTTCCACCTTGCGCAAACTCTGAACTATTGCCGCAACGCTATCGTCGGGCATAGTAAAAATGCGCATAATTTTTGCCAAGGTTCCCACTTTGTATATTTCATCCGGCTTGGGGTCTTCTATCTCCGGATCCTTTTGGGAGACAACAGCAATCAACTTTCCGGAACGGTAAGCATCGTTGATAAGATTGATAGATTTTTTCCGTCCCGCTGTAATGGGGATAACAATTGCCGGGAATAAAACCGTCCTGCGCAGAATCAAAACCGGCAATTGCGAGGGGACTTCCTTCTTGTGAAAGCGTTCTTCCTCTTCTTTCGAAACAATGGGAATGATCTCTGTATGCCCGTCCAGCATATCTTGCAATATCTCGTCTAAATCTTTATTCATCATAACACTTACATTCTCACCTTCCTCAAAATCCGTGTAAACAAACCCGAAAGACGGTAGTATTTTTAGCCCGCAAAAATACATTAATTTGTAATGTGCAAAATGATTTATTTTTCTTATTTTATTTCCAACAGGCTAAAAGCGGATAAGGGTTTATGTAAAACGAAATCCGGAATTTTTGTACTTTTGCCAAAGAATAAAAATGCGGAAATGCGAAACGAATATTATTTTTCCATAGAAGTAAAGAAAGAACAGATTACTTATGCGCAGAAGTTGGTAGATTACTCCTTGAAACATCATCCGGTAAGTAATATTTGGGACGAGAACAAAAAGAAAGACACCCCCAGGTTGCGGATGACGGGAACTACCGGAGAGGTGGTTTTTGCTGATGTCTATCGATTGCCGCGTCCCGTGCGTTCCTATGGTGCTTTGGATGGGCAAGATTATGGAAAAGATTTTGTGTTAACCATCGGTGGAAAGTCTGTTAATTTTGATCTCAAAACGATGCATCGCAAATCCAATCGCTTTTACCGGAAATATGTATTAAATATTCCGGCGAGAAACATACGCAGGCAAGACAGCCTTACCGACCATTATTTTTGCATCAGTTTACACGATGAGGGGAGCAAGGTGATAGCCTCATTTTTAGGCTTTTTTGATAAAAAAGAGGTGCTTTCAGGTGCAATTGGGATCCTATATCCCAAAGGGAGCAAACGGGTACGGGCAGATCAAACGTCTTTCGTTTTTCAGGAAGATACCTACGAAGTCTTTTTTGAAGATCTTTACAGTCCCTTTTTGAGTCCGCGCATCGAAAAAATGGATGGTTTTAGAAAATTGTTTTTGAAATAGATGGGATCGTTAAACAGGGAATATTCCGGTGAAAAATTGAGCGGAAAAGTATATACTCCGCCCTTTATAGTGGAGAAAATTTTGGATGATGCGGGCTTTACCGGTACTTCCGCAGTCGGGAAACGTATCATTGACCCGGCTTGCGGAGATGGTCGTTTTTTGCAGTCTATCGTTAAACGTATCATCCGGTATTCATCAAAAGAAGATTTGCCGGAAAATCTAAAGAGGGTCTATGGTTGGGATATTGACCGGGATGCACTCAAACAAGCCCGTCAAAGATTGGACGCCTTGATTGCCCCCTTAGGACTACAAATAGATTGGCAACTGGAATGCCGTAATGCTTTGCGGAGCGAAATGACCGGAAATTTTGATTTTGTCGTTGGCAATCCGCCTTATATCCGTATCCAGCATTTGGCGGAGCCGGAACGGAAATATATTCAAACTCATTTCCGCTTCTGCAAGAGCGGTGCTACCGACATCTATATTGCTTTTTTTGAATTGGGCTACCGTTTGTTGAAGCAGACGGGAAAATTGGCTTTTATCACCCCTAATACTTTTTTTCATACGCACGCGGCTCTATCGTTGCGTACTTTCTTGGCGCAACAACAAAATATTATCCAAATAACAAATTACGGGACGTTACAGTTGTTTGAGGATGCTGCTACTTACAATGCCATTGTAATTTCCGGTAAACAAAAACGGCAAGATTTTCTGTATCAGAAGGCGGTTACAAAAGAAAAATTTGAAGAACGAAAGATTTCTTTTGACGAAATATCCTCCCTTCCTTTTTGGCAACTTTCTGTAAAAGAAGTAGATAGGCGCAATGGTGTTCCCCTGGGGAAAATAGCGGATATTCACGTCGGAATAACCACCTTGGCTGACCGCGTATATATTCTCTCGCTTATCGAAGAGCGAAAGGATACCTATCTGTTGCAAAGTCGCCTGAAAGGAGCAGTAGAAATCGAAAAAAGTATCGTAAAACCGATTATCAAGGCTTCTACATTGAAAAAAAACGGAGAAGCGGTGAGTCAATACATTATTTTCCCCTACCGGAAAAAAAACGGGAAAATGACGATTATCAACGAAGAGGTAATGCAAACGGATTGTCCGTTGGCGTACCGGTATTTACTTTCTTTGAAAGATGTGCTTGACCGGAGAGATAACGGAAAGCCCAACAAAGTCGCATGGTATGCCTTTGGTCGCAGCCAAGGATTGGAAACCGGTTTTGGCAAGAAAATCCTTTTCTCACCGATGAATAAGCGTCCGAATTTTATATATAGTTCCAATGAGGAAGCCACTTTTTATTCCGGCTATTGCATTAAATATGATGGCGATCCCGAACCATTGTTAAAACAGCTTAACAGCGAGCGTATGCAATCTTTCATCGAAATCTCTTCCCGTGATTTCCGTTCCGGTTGGAAGGCTTACAACAAATCGATCGTTAAGGAATTCATTATTCAATTGCCATTGCGTGGATGAAAAAACAAAGTTTCTTAATAAAAAAAGCCCCGCATTACTACGGGGCTTTTTGGGGCTTAAATATTTATCTGTTCTTAATGTTCTACCCGCATCTTGTAGAATGAACGATAGACAAAATACAAGGCGACTACCAAGAAGGCAAAGCCAATGTAAGGAGCTATATTCCGGAAATGTTCGGAAAGAGCAATCTCCATAGCCAAAAGTCCGAAGAGGGTAGTAAATTTGATAATCGGGTTCAAAGCAACGGAAGAAGTGTCTTTGAAAGGATCTCCCACGGTGTCACCGACAACGGAAGCATCGTGCAAAGGAGTTCCTTTTTCTTGCATATCCACTTCGATAACTTTCTTGGCATTATCCCAAGCACCACCGGCATTCGCCATAAAGACAGCTTGGTACAATCCAAAGAAGGCAATAGAAAGCAAATAGCCGATAAACATTCCGATAGGAGCAGAGTGTTTAACCGCTTCGGCACCTTCCATACTATCTGTTAAACCGGAAGGAGCGGAGAGGAGGGCAAATGCTAACGCAAAAGAGAAAATTGCCAAGAAAATATTCCACATTCCGCTTTGTGCGTAACGGGTACAAATATCAACCACCTGACGGGATTTCTCAACATCCGCTTTTTTCGGAGCATTCGGGTCCAAATTAATATTGTCACGAATAAAGTTTACCGCTCTGTTGGCACCGGTAGTAACCGCTTGCGTACTGGCACCGGTAAACCAATAAATCACGGCACCTCCCGTGAGGAATCCGAAAATCGTATATGGGTTCAAAACGTTCAGAATATTTTCAGGCTCAATTCCCAAACTACCCTTAATAACCAAAATCAAGGAGAAAATCATCGTTGTGGCACCTACCACAGCCGTACCGATTAATACGGGCTTAGCCGTAGCCTTAAAGGTGTTCCCCGCACCGTCATTAGCTTCAAGGAAGTGTTTGGATTTATCGAAATTAGGTGTAAATCCGAAATCTTTTTCAATTTCCTTTTCTATTCCCGGAGTCTCTTCAATCAAGGAGAGTTCGTAGATGGATTGCGCATTGTCGGTTACCGGTCCGTAGCTGTCCACGGCAATCGTTACCGGTCCCATACCGAGCATTCCGAATGCGACCAAACCGAAAGCAAAGATGGAAGGATAAATCATAAAGTTGTCGAGTCCGTAAGTACTTGCGTAATAAGCAATGAACATCAACATAAAGAATACCATTCCTTTCCAGAAAGCACTGAAATTACCGGCAACCAGACCGGATAATATATTCAAGGAAGCACCCCCGCTTTTGGAGGATTCTACTACTTCATTAACATGAATGGACTTAGGAGAGGTGAAAAGTTTTGTGAACTCGGGAATCAATGCAGCACCCAGCGTTCCGGCACTGATGATAATCGAAAGAGTAAGCCAGAGTTGGTGAGGAAGATCTTTGATTGTCAGATAACTAACAGCAAAAGTTACTACCATAGAAAGAATAGAAGTAATCCACACCAAAGAAGTCAAAGGTTGTTCAAAATCCATATCTTTGGCATCCTTGTATTTGGCATTCGTGATAGCTCCATTAATCCAATAGGAAACGATAGAAGTGAAAATCATCATAATACGCATTACGAAAATCCAGGTTAAGAGTTCCACTTGTGTGGAGGCGTCTGTGATAGCAAGGAGGATGAAAGAAATCAAGGCTACACCGGTTACACCGTAGGTTTCAAAACCGTCAGCCGTAGGACCGACACTGTCTCCTGCGTTGTCTCCTACACAGTCGGCAATGGTACCGGGATTACGCGGGTCGTCTTCTCCGATTTTGAAAATCACTTTCATTAAGTCGGAACCGATGTCCGCAATTTTGGTGAAGATACCTCCGGCAATACGCAAAGCGGAAGCTCCCAAAGATTCACCGATAGCAAAGCCGATAAAGCTGGCACCGGCATATTCTCCGGGCACAAACAGCAAGATAATAAGCATCATAATCAATTCCAAGGAAATCAGTACCACTCCGATACTCATTCCCGCAGTCAACGGAATATTCAACAATTCCAAAGGTTTCCCTTTCAAGGAAGCAAAAGCCATTCTGGAATTTGCCAAAGTATTCATACGAATACCAAACCAAGCAACGCTGTATGAACCGAGAATACCCAGTATCGTCCAGCCCAAAATCATCAATACGCCGCCGAAACCAAAAGAACTCTCGGAAAGGTAGCCGAAATAAAAAGCAACAATCGTTCCGATAAAAAGGAATAAATAAATAAGAAATTTACCTTGTTGTAACAAATACGATTTGGCAGTTTCATAGATGACTTGAGCAATTTCAAGCATCGACGAATGAGCTTTCAGCTTTTTTACTTTGGAGAACTGAAGAAAACCAAAAAGAAAACCTAAAATAGTGATAAAAAATCCCCAATACAGAATACTCTGCTGTGTGATTTCCGCGGGGATCTTCAAATCCGCTTCTCCGGCAAAACTGACTACCGGCAAAATAAGAATACTTAAAAAGCCTAAAAATCTTTTCATAAATAGTTGTTTTTTTTAATGTTACATATTTTTCGGGCGCAAAACTATATAAATTATTTAATTGGACGATATTTTTTTCACTTTGTTATAAACATTATTGAAAAAGAAAGAATGTACAATGA
>WFZU01000037.1 GCA_015489405.1 Bacteroidales bacterium | reverse complement strand
TTCTTGGAAGGTGACTTAGATCAAGAGTCTGCCGGAAAGATACAGCATAAAATAGAGCACAATATTGTATATAAATCTGAATTTCAATATTATAAAAGGACAAAATTGGTGGCAGAGGAAATGGTTTATGAGTCTAAGGACAGATTGAAAAGAAGGGCTTCTGTTTTCCTCTATCCTTATGGAATAGCAGCAACGCTGCTGCTGTTACTGGGACTTGCGTTCTACTTGTACAGAATTTCCGGTACGACGGATATTATCCACAAATTGCCTGCACGTAGGATCGCCTGCATTTCCCCCGTAAATCATGCTCCCCGTCTTAGCGTAAAGAAGTTAATGATTGCTCCCATTCCTCCTCAGGTGGAGAATGCACAAAATATCGGAGAAACCATAGCAGATGAAGAGTCTATGGAGAGATATACAGGAAAACTTCCCCATCTTAATGTTCGGGAAACATCTGAAATTCCTACGTTCGCTCTTGATTATTCCAACATCTCCCTCAGACGGTCACTTCTCTCTTCTCAACAACTCAATGCACAGAAGAATAAAGTAAATGTATTGCAAACCATTGCCGGAATCGGGAAATCCTATCTGCACAAATTGAGCCATCGTTTTGTGAGGAAAAATAAATACTTGTTTGATATGGATGTTGCCAATTCCATTGTAAAAGGATATAACCGGTTGACAAATAATGATATACAGCTGGTTAGGATAAGGGACAATTCGGAAAAGGTGATTGCTTTCTATATCGCCAACGACCGCCGCCGGCTTTTCAGATACAAAAAGAGGTAAAAATATTTTGCATATTAAAAATATTTCTACTTTTGCAGCCTCATTAGGAATTGGGGTCCCGTAGCTCAGCTGGATAGAGCAACGGCCTTCTAAGCCGTGGGTCACAGGTTCGAATCCTGTCGGGATCACTCCAAAGAGTAACACCGGATTAGTTTCCGGTGTTTTTTTTATGCACTATTTTCCGGAATTTGACTCGCTTGGGTCTTTTGGGAAAAATTTTTGGCGTAGCCATTTCCCGGACAATTGCCCTAAAAAGAAGGCACTTACAAAAAACACATAACTCTGCCATCCAAAGCCTACATTCCCGAAAATCCGAATAAGAATAATGAAAGGTATAGGAATATGGATGGAAGCAAACCACTGCCAGGAAAACTTTTTGCTCCCCGCACGCCACATACCGAAAGGTAGATTAAGAACAAAAATAAGGAGTGAGAAAAGGAGAAGTTTCGTGTCCATAATGTATTATTTTAGATTGCTTTTTTCAAATTCACCGAGCCAATAATCGGCATGAGCCAACAAACCGGTAAGACTTTTGACCGGATGCCGGAGAAAGGTTTTTGCCGAAGGCATGGACTGTAGAATCATGGGCAAAGCCGCAAAAGATAGTTCCAACACCTGATAGACAACCCTGAATCCCTTGCGAAAAAGATAGTCTTTGATAGTCTGATTTTTCAGTTCTACCCCGAGGGAAGAAAATGCCACGACCACAAAAATAGCCCTGAAATTCATTTCCAGACCGGTTAAGATACCTTCCCAGGTGAAGAAGTCTCCTTGTTTCTGTATGCCGGAAATAAAAAATCCCGCTAATATCGTAAGTACAAAAAGTTGCCACCAAAAAGATAATTTCTGAAAACGTCGTAAAAAATGCCCGTACCTCCGGAAACTAAACAATAGATAAACGCTCACTGCCGGATATGTCCAAAAGCTGTGAAAGAAATTCAAAACAAAGAGTGCAGTGGGGATAATCAGAAGGTGTAGTATCAACAGGATTACGGAATATGAAAAATTTGATTGCGCTTCGAATGGATTTTTCCGGATGTGTATTTCGTGCTTATGAGAACTTATTTCGGGGGCGGGTTGATCTTTTGCTTTCCGGGCAATATACCATGCAAAGACAGCGGTAAAAATTCCCAATATGAGGTAGGCAAGCATAAGTGCGTAGATGACCAACCAAGGGTCGTCATTTTCCCAATGCAATTGTTTTACGGCAAAAAGGTAGATGTTTTTGTAGAGTTTCACAATATTGTACCCATATAGAATCAATACGCTTATTATCTTGTGTATCAGTGCGCTAAAAACAGCCAGCGGGGCGGCAATCAGATAGGTAAGCAGCCGGTTTCCCAAGAGATATACCAAGAGGGAAAGAATCAAGGCTTCGGTCATAATACCTACCATTGGTCCCAAAATGACGGCGCTTGGAGAGATGGATTTCATCAGGGCACAAATCAAACCGGCACGCCAAATCAGTCCCTTTTCGGTCCACCGTTGGTAAAAAGCAATCATCAGGATAATTCCGTTCATCGCCAACAGGGTGCCGGAAAAAGGGATACGAAGGTTGT
>WFZU01000036.1 GCA_015489405.1 Bacteroidales bacterium | reverse complement strand
ATTTGAGAGAGGGGTAAAAGGATGCCCGATATTTTGTAGTGTTTGCTTGATAAACATTCTTGAAAAGCCTGTTAAGCATACACAAAGAAAGATTTTCAGAACACTAAAAATCAACACGTTGCCTTTCGCGAATACCATATATTGGAGTTCTCCGTACGATTGTCCTTCCCTTCAACTCAAGGCTTTCTCTCACACACTACCGGCTTGGAAAAAAAACTTTTCCAAAATAATTTTTCCATTACTTTTGAAGCCGGAAGCAAAACAACGAAAATAAGGCATAAATGCCGCCTGTCAGGAAGACAGACCTTAAACGTGTCTCTTTCGTTCTTTTCTCCGGATAAAAGTCTTTTTAAGTCAATAGAAAATATGAAAAGTAGAGAATTTATCGAAGGGTACTCTAAACTGAGCAAAGAAGACAAACTTCAATTTATTGCCAATCAAAGCGTTGATCCGGAAGCTTTTGCAGCTGAATTGATGAGTTTTCATCACGAAGACCCCGAACGGCAAAAACTGTTTGAGGAAATCAGCGAAAACACAATATCAAATTTCTTTTTACCTTTCGGAGTTGCACCCAATTTCCTTATTGACGGTAATTTTATGCACATTCCCATGGTAATAGAGGAAAGTTCCGTAGTGGCTGCGGCTTCCAAAAGTGCCAAATTCTGGTTGGAAAGAGGCGGGTTTCATACCGAAATCGTTTCCACGGTAAAGATTGGTCAGGTACACTTCTCTTGGAAAGGTGATTTTGAAAAACTGAAAGGAGTGTTTGACGAACTTAAAAAGGAATTGTTGAAAAGTACCGAAGCCATTACCGCTAATATGCGGAACAGAGGAGGCGGAATCCTCGACATCGAACTAATCGATATGTGCGAACATATTCCGGACTATTATCAACTCAAAGCCCGTTTTGAGACCATTGATTCCATGGGAGCCAATTTTATCAACTCCTGCCTTGAAGAATTTGGCAATGCTCTTAAAACGTTCATCCGTATCCATCCGGCTTTTGATTCGGAATCCAAAGACGTGGAAATCATTATGGCTATCCTTTCCAACTACACTCCCGGATGCAGAGTGCGGGCTTGGGTGGAAACCACTTTCGACAAACTTGATGGAATTGACGAAAATCTTAGCGGAAAACAATTTGCCGAAAAATTTGCCAAGGCGGTAAAAATAGCCGATGTGGATGTATATAGGGCAGTAACGCACAACAAAGGAATTTTCAACGGAATCGATGCCGTCGTATTGGCTACGGGCAATGATTTCAGGGCAATAGAGGCTGCCGGACACGCTTTTGCGGCACGCCACGGAAAATATCAAAGCCTTAGCTCGGTTTCCCTCCAAGATGGGAAATTCAAATTTATGATTGAGTTGCCTATGGCGGTCGGGACAGTGGGAGGTTTGACCAGTTTGCACCCACTCGCCAAAATCTCTCTACGCATGCTGGGGAAACCCAATGCGAAAGACTTAATGCGCATCATTGCCAGCGCCGGATTAGCAAATCACTTTTCCGCCATTAAATCTCTGGTAACCAAAGGAATACAACAAGGACACATGAAGATGCACTTGCTCAACATCCTAAACCAAATGAATGCCAATGAAAGGGAAAAGAAACTCGCTAAAAAATACTTTGCTAACAAAAAAGTAGCCTATAAATCCGTCAAAGACTTTATTGACAGTTTGCGTAACTCATAAATCCACCAATATCTTCAACCCATGGTCTTTTCTGCTCATACCAAACTTCTGCTGACCGGTGAATACCTTATTCTGCATGGTGCGGAAGCCATTGTCTTGCCATTGATATTCAGGCAACAAATGACGGTTAATGACACCTCTTCCGGTTTGCTGCATTGGGAGAGTTATGAGAACGAAAAACTTTGGTACAGTGCTACTTTTGATTCTGCCTTGCATAGTGCCACCGCATTAGAAGATGAAAAAAGCCTTTTTTTGCAAAAATTATTGCAAGCCGTTATCACGATAAAACCGGAAGCAAAAAAGCTCTTTCAAGGGAAAATAATTCGTATTGATGCAGATTTCAAAATGAAATGGGGCTTGGGCAGCAGTTCTACGCTCATTTCCCTGCTGGCACAATACGCAGGTATTGACGCTTTCGTCCTCCATCAACGGATTAGCAAGGGATCCGGATACGATGTGGTCGCCGCTACACAAGACAACAGTTTCCTGTTCACCCGTTCAGCTCATACCTACTCAATCCGGGAAATTACGCTCGAATATCCGTTCCAAAATCATCTCTACTTCGTATATACCGGACGTAAACAAAAAACAGATGAAAGCCTGAAAAATTTTTCCGGAATAGACAAGACAGAACTACTTCCAAGTATAGAAAAGATAAGTCTTTTGACCCGTAAATATATTTCCGTCAAAAGCCTTTCCGGTTTTGAGGATTTAATCTCGCAACACGAGGATATTATAGCCCAAGCTACCCGGCAGCCGAAGTTTGCCCGAAACCTTTTTCCGGATTTACCGGGTGCGGCAAAATCCTTGGGCGCTTGGGGTGGTGATTTTGTATTGATTACGTGGAGAGACCCGGAAAGTGCACTAAAAAAATATTTGCAAGAAAAAGGCTTACACACCTTTTTCCCATGGAGAAAAATAGTATTAAACAAGGCAGCAGCCACAGTTGAAGTTTAAAAACAATTTTTATGGACTATAATATAAGGTATAGAGAAGACGCAAAAAAATTTGCGAAACTGCCGGCAGACAAAAAAACCGGATACACTATCGAGACCCAAAGTCCGTCTAATATTGCATTAGTCAAATATTGGGGCAAACGCTTCCCGCAATTGCCGCAAAATCCTTCCATCAGCTTCACGCTCAGCGAGTCAAAAACTTCTATGACAATACGCTACTCCTACACCCCCAATCGTCCGGAAAATTTCGTCCGTCTCTTTTTCGAGGGGGAACGCAATCCGGCATTTGAAAAACGCATACAAAAATACCTTCAAAGCATAGAAGACTATCTCCCCTACTTGGCTTTTTTTGAAATGGAAATCACCAGCAGCAATACCTTTCCCCACTCCTCAGGGATAGCTTCTTCCGCTTCGTCTATGAGTGCGCTGGCATTAAACTTATGTACTTTTGAAGAACGTTTGTTCGGTCCCTTTGCCCGTCAAGATGATTTCCTTGCCAAAGCCTCATTTCTGGCTCGCCTTGCTTCGGGCAGCGCTTCCCGCTCCGTCTATCCGGGCTACACTATCTGGGGCAAAAGTCCGTATGTCGCCGGATCGCATGACGAAATTGCCATTCCCCTTCCCGTTCCCATTCATGCCAAATATCAAAATCTGCAAGACCGCATACTGATTACTGCCTCCGGCAAAAAAGCCGTATCCAGCAGTGCCGGACACAGCCTTATGGATGCTCACCCCTACCGGGAATGTCGTTACCGTCAAGCCCACAACAACGTGCAACAATTATGCACCATTCTTTCCCGGGACGATTGGGAAGCATTCTCCAATATTGTAGAAGAAGAAGCGATGAGTATTCACGCACTGATGATGAACTCCCGCCAAGCATATACCTTGATGAATGAAAATACTTGGAACATACTGACCAAGCTGAGGGAAATACGACAAAAAGAGGCGCTTGAACTCACCTACACATTAGACGCAGGACCTAACGTTCACATTATTTTTCCTGCGGAAATAAAACGGGAAGTAGATGATATTATCGAAGACGAATTGAAACGATATTGTCAAAATTCACAAATAATACGGGATTACATAAAAAAATAACTATTCATAAACACATGACAATCAACAGAGTAGAAATTTCTTTACCGGCTTTTTCCGGACCAAGCAACCTTCAAAGGATAATATTCGTTATGAGGGTAAAAGAACATTTCTACTTTTATTACAAACACTAAAAAAAGTAGATTATGAGATTAAGAACAATTAGCATGATGATAGGAATAATGATCGTTTCTTGGCTCCGCAGTCAGGATTTTCAACTTCAAAACCAAGCCTTGGAGGCTCTTGGAAACAGTGCCATCAGTTGGGCGGATTTTGATGGAGACAAAGATCTTGACCTGCTTATTGCGGGAGAAACGTCGCAAGGGACATTGCGCACTCTGTTGTATCGCAACAATGACGGTGTCTTTGAAAATTCCGGAGTAGAACTGCCCGGCATGAAAAATCCTTCCATGGTTTGGGGAGATTATGACAATGACGGAGATTTGGATTTATTGCTGGCAGGACAAAATGCCGCCAACAAATCATTTTTGTTCAACAATGATGCCGGCACTTTTGAGGTAGCTCTCGAGATGCCTTACCTCGGAGAACGCGGAGAAGTCCTCTTCATGGATGCCGACAATGACGGAGATTTAGACATTTTTGCCTTCGGCAATTGGACTTCCCTGTGGTATCAAAATAACGGAAATGACAACTTTGAACTGCACACTAACAACTTTCCCGTTTTCAATGCCGTACAAGCAGATGCCGGAGATTACGACAATGACGGAGACAACGACATCATCATCAGCGGAGATACCGGTTCGGGATTGAGAGTATTTATCCTGAAAAACGATTTGGACAGTATTGAAATTGTGCAAACATATTTACCGGGAATGATAGGAGGCTGCCTTCGTCTCGGAGACTATGACAACGATGGAGATTTGGACATTTTCAACATGGGAAACAATAGTTCAATGGATCCACAAGCAGATATTTTCAAAAATGCCGGAGATGATAATTTCGTTAATATCAATGCCGGCATCACCTCCGTTTACCTCGGCAAAGCTGCCTGGGGCGATTACGACAACGACGGAGATTTGGATATTATGACCATTGGACATTTGGCAGGTTGCGGAGTAGCATACGGCACCTTCATATATGAGAATATCGGCAACGACTGGTTCAACAGTCAAGATATCAGTTTCACCAAAGGAGAAAATGCCGCCCTCGCTTGGGGAGATTATGACAATGACGGGGATTTGGATGTAGCTATCGCCGGTGTGGCTGCCGAAAGCGACTATTTCACGGAAATCTATAAAAACAATCTTGCGTTCCCCGGAGAATCCCCCGGCATTCCGGAGGGGCTGTCTGCAACATTTGTAAACAGTCAAGTACTGCTGCAATGGAATGCTTCGGAAGATACACAAACCCCTTCTGAGGGGCTCAGCTACAATGTTTACATTGGAACGCAGCCCGGGAAAGGAGATATAATGAGCTCCCAAAACATTGGAAACTTTTTGATGAAACCCGCTTTTGGCAATGCCGGAGAAGATACCACCCTACTGATAAAAGGACTGCAAAACGGCGTAACTTACTATTGGTCGGTACAGGCGGTGGATAATTCTTTTACCGCAAGTGATTTTGCGCCCGAAGCCTCCTTTACCGTAGATTATTCTGCCGTCAAAGAAGAGGCTTCCCCGGACTTTTCCATTTATCCTAATCCTGTGAAGTCCGTAATAACATATCATTTGCAGTCTGCTCCAAAAATATATGGAGGAAATATCATCGATATGCAAGGAAACATCCAAAAATCCTTTACGGGAAACAAACGAAAAATAGATATTTCCGGACTTCCCGCGGGAACCTACGGATTGCAAATAAAGACCGTCAATAGATCATATTATCACATTTTTATCAAAGAATAAAAACACAAAAAAATGAGCAAATATTTACTTCAAAACAGACACTTTTTAGATCCGTAGCTGCTGATTTTTTCTTGTTTTCAGCTTCCTGCGAAAGAGATTTTCGAGCATTTTAAACGCTCTTTTCATGCAATTAACAGAGGAAAACAGTTTTTTAATCACTTGTATATCAAGTAGAAAAATGAGAATAATTTATATAAACAAAAACCGTGTAAAGAAATGTGAATGTTTTTTTGCTTTTAAGTTAAATAATTCCCTACTTTTACACGCTTTTATGAAATATTAAGGATGTTTAAATAAAATTAACAGTTATGTTGAGAAAATTACTATTTACTTTTGTCCTCCTAGTAGTTTCTTCCGGCTTTGTCTTCGGACAGTCAGGAGCCTTGAAGGGTAAAGTTACAGACAAAAACACTAAGGAGCCGATTCCTTTTGCCAACGTCGTAGTGATGCAAAACGGAACAATGGTGAGTGGAGCTTCCACTGACTTTGACGGGAACTATACGGTAAAACCATTGGCTCCGGGGACTTACAGTATCAAAGTATCCAATATTGGATACGGGGACATGGTGTTGACGGGTATTTTGGTAAGTGCCGATAAGACCCGTTTTCAAAATGTACAATTGGTTTCCAGCGACCAACAACTTGAAACGGTCGTGATTAAGGCGGAGAAACCGCTTATTGATAAAGACAACACCGTCTCGGGTACGACCAAGACAGCGGAAGACATTAAAAATATGGCGGTACGTACCGTGGGAGCTATTGTTGCTACGGGAAGTGGCGTTATCTCAAAAGATGGTGAAGTAGGTAGTATTCGTGGAGCGAGAAGCGATGCTACCGTTACATATATTGATGGTATTCGTGTGTTAGGTTCTTCGAGCCTACCCCAGAGTGCTATTGACCAAGTATCCGTTATTTTGGGAGGTACTCCCGCTCAATACGGAGACGCCCGTGGAGGTATCATCAACGTTACCACCAAGGGAGCTTCCCGGATATTCGGTGGAGGTTTGGAAATGGAATCCTCCGAACTGACCGACCCATACGGAAATAATCGTCTTGGATTCAGCTTAATGGGTCCGATTATTAAAGGTAAAACCCAAGATGCAGCCCTGTTCGGATTCTTCGTGGCAGGCGACCTTTATTACCGCAAGGATGGAAGACCGACATCAACGGGGCTTTACGTTGCCAACGACGATGTTTTGGATTTCCTTCAAAAAAACCCATTACGTCCTACCGGTTTGTCCACGGGAGGAACCTATCGCAATGGAGAATTTATTCGCAAAGATGATTTGCATTTAGTAAAAACAACTCCTAACACTTCCCGTTACGGAGCAAATATCTCCGGAAAATTGGATGTCAAAACATCAAAAAATACAAACCTTACTTTTGGCGGACAGTTTAACTACACTAATGGACACGCTTATAATTTTAGTAATTCTATGTTCAATAGCGCCAAGAATACCCAGTTCATAAATCAGACTTGGAGGGTTTTCGGTAGATTTACTCAACGTTTCCCGACCAATTCGGAGAAGAAAACATTAATCAAAAACGTCTATTATACGTTACAAGCCGACTATACTAAGATCGATAATAAATATTTTGATCCGGACTTTAAAGACGACATATTCAAATATGGATATTTGGGAAGTTTTTCGACCTCTAAAGTCAGTACTTTTCAATACAATCCCGAAACCTTCCAATATGAGTTGAACAGTTGGGATTTCGATACAGCTTATGTATTGAATGATGCAACTACAGGTTTCAATCCTTATATGGCTAATTATACTAAACAAATATACGCCTTGTATCCCAACAAATGGGGCGATTATCCATTCGGTTCCGGAAATTGGTTGAACTATAACGATTTGAGTGGTAATGGTGGATTGCTAAACGGAGACAACGGAGATAACAGAGACAGCCGTTTTTACGGAATGTGGGCTGCTCCCGGAGCTATTCAATCCGGATACGGCGTTACGGACAACGACCAAATATCAGCCAATCTGGCTGCAGCTATGGACGTAGGAAATCACGAAATAAAATTCGGTTTCCAATTTGAAAAACGTAGAGCCAGCGGCTACAACTACGGAGCTACCGGACTTTGGCCACTGATGCGTAATAAAGTTAATAACCAAATCAGAGAGTTGGATTTGAACCATCCTTATTACTCAGCTTATGGAGATACCGTCTTCTATCCCAGATTATATGATAAAAGTTCACAATATACGTTCGATAAAAATTTGCGTAAGGCTCTTGGGTTGAAAGTGGACGGACTGGATTATATTTTGACGGATTCGTACAATTATGTAGATCACACTATCCAATATTATGACAAAGACGGCCAATTGCATACTACCCATTTCGACGGTTATACGATTGATATGTTCAGCGCCGATGAACTTCTGGACAACGGACACTTTAAAGTATCTTATTACGGATATGACTATAAAGGAAACAAACTGAACAGCAGACCTACTTTCCAAGATTTCTTTACCGAAAAAGATGAGAATGGCGATTATCGTCGTCTGATTCCTGCTTTTGAGCCGGTTTATTTGGCAGGCTATATTCAAGATAAATTTTCATTTGACGACCTGATTTTCAATGTTGGTGTTCGTGTGGATAGATTTGATGCCAACCAGCCGGTATTAAAAGATCCTTTCTTATTGCGTGAAGCACATACCGTAAGCGAAGTAAGTGAACTTTCCGGCATCGCCGTACATCATCCGGAAAATATGGGTTCCGATTATGTAGTATATGTGGACAATTTCAAAAATCCGACCGCCATCGTAGGATACCGTAACGGTTATACTTGGTATGATGCCGGCGGTAATGAAATTGCCGACCCAAGCATCTTGGATCAAGGTTCGGGAGTAAATCCCTACATTGCGGATACGGCTATTTCCGCAAATGTATTCAAGGATTACGAACCGCAAGTGAATGTGATGCCCCGTATTTCCTTCTCTTTCCCGATATCGGAAGAAGCACTATTCTTCGCTCACTACGATATTCTGACCCAAAGACCGACCCAACGTTTATATTCTGACCCATCTATATACAAATACTTCCAAGTAACTTCCCGTTTCCCGATTAGTAATCCGGCATTGAAACCGGCATCTACGATTGAGTATGAAATCGGTTTCCAACAAAAATTGACCGATCGTTCTTCTTTGAAGATAAACACTTTCTATCGTGAAATGCGGGATGATATTCAAATCTACCGCTTCAATGGTGCTTATCCAAGGTCTTACACATCCTACAACAATATAGACTTTGGTACGGTCAAGGGAATGACCATTTCTTATGACCTCAGGAGAATCAATAATATTCGTATGACAGCCAGTTATACCTTGCAATTTGCTGCCGGTACAGGTTCCAATGTAAATACGGCTGCTGCTTTGATTAATTCCGGACTGCCTAACCTGCGGGTGTTGAATCCATTTGATTATGACCGGAGACACAACCTGAATTTAATGTTAGATTACCGTTACGGTTCCGGCAAGAAATACAACGGACCGGTTATTTCACGTAAAGAGGGTGATCCTATTCAACTCCTGAAAAATACAGGAGTTAACTTCACGGTAATTGGAGGTTCAGGTATGCCGTACACAGCACGACGTAATATCAGAAGCGTTTTAACCGGTGGTGTTAATGAATTAAAAGGTACCATTAACGGTTCACGTTTACCTTGGCAGTTTAGAGTAGATATGAAAATAGACAGAGGTTTTGATATTAAAGTAGGAGAAAACAAAACCATTTCCATGAATGCTTATATCCTTTTCTTGAATCTGTTTAACAACAAGAATATAATGAACGTCTATCCGGCTACGGGAAGTCCTTCGGACGACGGTTATCTCGCTGCACCACAATGGCAAAGTGAAATAGAATCCAAAGTAGATCCGGATTCCTATCGTGATTTATATTCCATTTATTTGTTGAACCCCGGTAATTTCAGTTCACCGCGACAAATTAGAGTTGGATTATCTGTAAACTTTTAAGTAGAAAATAAATAAAAAATATATCAAGATGAAAAAAAT
>WFZU01000035.1 GCA_015489405.1 Bacteroidales bacterium | reverse complement strand
GTCGTAAAACCGATATTTATTCCAAAGGTATCTTTGAAGAAAATGAAAAGAGTATATTAATGATACCTTACAAAAGTCCGGTAGATCATAAATGGGATTTGTTTTTCTTGTACTTTGACCGTAACCGCCTGGATTTCGGGATGCATCCCGTGAAAAAAGCATTGAATATTGCTGAAAAACAATTGTTAGAGATTAGCTTTAAGCACAAGATACAAGTGATGATGGACGATTACCATAAACATCGCCGGGTCTTGGAGAAATATCGCAAGCATCAAGCTTTTCTTTTCAAACAAATAGAAAAGAAGGCAAAAGAACAAAAGCGGACAGCTGAGAAATTTCAAGCTTTATTACTCTATATTATTAATGAAACGATTGCCGGCTTGGAGAAAGACAGCGGTGTGAAAATTATTCTTACGGATGAATTGAAAGAAAAATGCCACCAATTTGCTGAACGTCCTCAACTCCTGCAAAAGAAATTGCGGGAAGCCGTAGAGCATGCTTTGTCTTTTCATCTACCGGGAGAAGAACTTATCTTGCACGAATGGTATCTGCCGGATGATGACACCATAGACGAAGATGAAGGAGATATTACCTTGAATGATAAAGAGAGGGTAATATATGAACTCTTGGAAGATGTGAAACAATCGGTCGTAAAACTCAAAAAAGAGAAAAAGAAAGTCATTGCGATAAACGTAATTGAGTATATGAATCATAAAATGACCCCACAAGCGATTACGGATTATTTCAAACGCTATTCGGAGGAGATTGTCCGCCTTCATGATAGAAATCCCGGACAGTGGAAAATCTTACGGGACAATTTTCGCCCCTATTTTAATATCGTCGATTAAAATCTTTAGCTGTGGAAAAATAAGGGCATAAAAAAACCGGTTCAATAAAGAACCGGTTTTTTTCTTGGTATTTTTACAAAATTATTTTTGTACTTTAACTTCCAACGTTGCAATACCTTCTCCGTCTTTGGTAACAGTGAGGTCCACTACTTTCACGAAACCTACTTTCCCATCATCGGTTTTGAAAACCAATACGTCGCCAATGCTAAGGTTGTTGACTTCAATAGAAGTCGCGCTTACTTCGGGCCATTCGTAATAATCACCAATAGCGTCAAAATCTTCTGCGCTAATGTCAGCTTGGGCAATAACGGTATTAGTGAAAGTCGTCCAACCGGCTGCTTCCAATCCATACACGGTTTTTACGTGCTCGGAAGCGGTGGCAGCAATAGTATTTCCGGTGGTGGCACCTCTGTAATAAGCAAAGTCCACTTCTGCTTGGTGTTCTTTGGCATCTGATTTGGAGTAAGCGGTTCCGGTTTCGGCATCATAGAAACTGGGTTGAACTTCACCCCAGCTACCCAATTGGAAAGCGGCATAAGCTACAACGTTTACATTTGCTTCGGTCGTGATGTTGAGCGATTTTTTTACTTGTTGGTCTTTTTTGTCCACCAAGGTAAACTCAATCTTTTCCGATCCGGCTTGACTTGCAACAAAGTTGAAATCTCCGTTAAAACTATCGCTGTTAATTTCGATAGTGGTGTCAAAATAAGTTGAATTTTCAGCGGTTCTGGTGATGATAAGTTTTTCCAATTTTTCTTTGGAAGCTTCATTGGAAAGACCAATTACTCCAATCATGAATGTGTCACCAACAGTTACGGTTGCATCTTGGTAGATATAACCTGCATCTGATTTGAATGTTAAGCTCGGGCTTTGATCAACGGTGGTGTCATCTTTTCCACAAGAAGCGAAGAGCCCAACCAATACTAACAATCCGAACAATACTTTTAAATTTTTCATTTTCTTCATTTTTTTGTTAATTCTAAATATTAATAAACGATAAATTATACTTTCGCATTTCAAAAATCGTACCACAGATGAAAGACATTATAAAAAGGTTGCGTTAAGCAAAAAAAAATTTATAATTTTCTCGCTCTGTTCATTATTTCCGAGATTACCTTTTTGGTGTAGTGGGGAAATTGCGCTTTCATCATCCACGAATAATACTGAGGTTCGGTGCGAAATACATCTTCTACCACACGCCCCCGGTATTTCCCGAAGTTGAATATTTCTTTCCCTTCATTGTTGTAAATAATTTGACCGACTAAATCTACATTTTTGTTATGGTAAGAGAATTTGGAAAGAGCTTGCACATCGTTTTGTATAGGTTTGCTTTTATTCCCCTCTTTGTCCTCATATTCAACATTTTGATAGCGGTCGAGTTGGGCTTGCAATATCTCATAGGTAGCGCGAATATCCGCTTCGGCACTGTGTGCATCATTGAGTTCTTTGTTGCAATAAAATTTGTAGGCGGCTTTCAGATTGCGCGGCTCCATCCGCATAAAAATATTCATTACATCAATCTGCCGGCGTGATTTTATATTGAAATCTATTCCGGCACGGTAAAACTCCTCTACTAACATCGGCACATCGAATTTGATGGAATTATAACCTGCCAAATCGGCATCTCCGATAAAATTTACCAATTCCGGAGCAATTTCTGCAAAGGTGGGCTCATCCTTGATGTCCTCGTAGTATATGTGGTGTACGGCAGATGCTTCCGGGGCAATCGGATACCGGGGGTTGACGCGTCTGAGCAGGGTTTCTTCCCTGCCGTCGGGATATACTTTTATCATTCCTATTTCTACGATTCTGTCTTCCGAAGCTTTGATACCGGTGGTTTCCAAGTCAAAGAATACGATGGGACGTTCTAATTTTAATTTCATACGATATTATTCTAATTTTTCGCGGCAAAGGTAGATAATTAATGTATGCAGCAAATACTTTTGTGATAAATAGTGTTTGTCCATAAAGTCCGGAGTCTGAGCTATAATGTTCAAGAACAAGGCTTGCGAAATACTCAAAACCAAGGAGTTGACTTCTGTCAATGAAGTTTTGAGTATGAGCGTAACGAAGTTATTGGACATTATAGACGGACTCTATAAGGTGTGCCGGTTTATTTTTGAGATAGTATATATGGTATTATGATTGTTATGGTTTTGAAGCAGGTAGAATCCTCATGATTTAGAAGTGCCGGGGATTATCAGGGTGCCTCCGCTCGAATCCCGCTTTGCGCCGGTTACCGAAGCG
>WFZU01000034.1 GCA_015489405.1 Bacteroidales bacterium | reverse complement strand
TTCTCTATCAAAACAAAATTCTATTTAGTGCTTGTCCATAAAGTCAAGAGCTTAAGCTAGAATGTTCGAATTCAAGGCTTGTGAAGTTCTGAAAGCAAAGGAGTTGACTTACGTCAATGACCGGTTTCAGAACGAGCGTAACGCAGAAGTCGAACATTATAGACAAGCTCTATTTATTCTTTAACACTTCGGACTCAATAGCTCTGATATAATCTTCTTTTTGCATTGCACCTACGCTAAACTTCGGGTCTCCTTTTTGAGGGACGAAAAGTATCGCAGGAATACTTTTAATCTGAAATACGCGGGACAATTCTCTTTCCTTGTCGGTATTAACCTTATAAAAATTTACCTTCCCTTGATATTTTTCCGCTAATTCTTCCATAATGGGAGCAACCATTTTACACGGACGACACCAATCGGCATAGAAGTCAATGACTACAGGCAATTCCCCTTCGAAAACCCATTTTTGAGGATTTTCTTCGTAGTTCCATACCAACTTTTTGAATGCTGCAGTGGTCAAATATTTTACTGCGCCCTCTTTGGCTTCTTCTTTTTTATCATTCATTTGCAAATCATCACTCTCGACCTCAACTTCTTCTCCGGAGGATTTTTCCACTTTTTTCGCCTCCTTGTCATTGCCGCCGTTCCCTTGTCCGCAAGAGGCAAACAACAAAGCTGCGAGACTAAATAATACTACAATCTTTTTCATTTCAGTTTTTTTATTTTTCTTTTTTCTCATTCAACAATTTGGCAAATTGCTCTTCAAAGAAAGCTTTGGAGCGACCTCCCACGACCATCGTGGGTTGTCCTTTGAGGGGCACAAACAAGATGCGGGGGATACTCGTAATCTGAAAGGCACTCGCCAGTTCACGGTTTTTCTCCGTATTGACCTTGTAAACTTTAATCTTTCCCTTGTATTTTTGTGAAAGTTCATCCAAGATTGGAGCTACCCTTTTGCACGGACCACACCAAACGGTATAAAAATCAATCACACACGGCACATCACCTTTATATTTCCATTCCGTACTTGTCGTATAATCAAAAATGAGTTCTTTAAACATCTTTGTAGTCAACTGGATCGGTTTGTAATCTTTCCCGGGGGCAGCTTTCTTATCCTTACTCTGGGCTTGAAGTCCCACGGAAGTTGTCATCAATATCAATGACAGCACAACTAAAATCTTTTTCATACTACTAAAAATTTTCTGTTTACATTATTTGTCGATAGTCTGAGAATAACCTTACATAATCACCCTGCAACTCCACTTTTCCCATTCCTACGTACTAACAATACATCGCCCCCTCCCTACCAAATATCGTTCCAAAAAGTACTATTCTTCCTTGCGGAAGGGATTTAATCTCGAATTATCCGAATTTTTCTTTATTCTATCCCAGCCGATACGGTATATTCCAACGAGGAAAATAAAGAATAACAAGAGCAAAATTTTCACCTTTGACATCAACAAGAAGTCATAGATCCCGTGCCACAATACCGGCACCAAGAGCGCCAAAACGAATGCAGTCTTGCGTCTCTCCTTATCGAATTTGGCAATCCCGAAATAATATCCCATGGACACGGCAAACAACGCATGTGCGGGCACCGCAGTGATTGCCCTGTACAGTCCGGTCGCCAGCCCATGTCCGGAAACATACATGAAGTTTTCGACCGCAGCAAAGCCCAATGAAATAAAAACCGCATACACAATAGCATCAAAGCTTTCATTGAACTCCTTTTTCTTCCAAAGGAAGTAATAGAGTATCGTAAATTTTACAAACTCCTCCGTCAAAGCTGCCACCACAAAAGCGGTATAAGCCACCTTGTGAATCCTGCCCGGAACAGCCGCCATCCTGTCAGTCAACGCAAGTTCCGCATACATTATGGGAAGACTGGAAAGCATCCCTAAAACGAATGCATACAACAGCAGACGCAAAGGTTCTTTCTCAAACTTATCTTGCCGGTACACAAAATAAAGTATAAGAAGAACCGGGATTAGGGAAACGCTTACGACTAACATGGAGACTCGATAAAACTATTTTGAATAAGAACGGGAAAAAACACCTTGCCCCACAAAAATCATCCGGTGGGGCAAAGTGTCGTATAATCACAAATTATAATTTTGCAATAATGGCATCTGCCATTTGGTCAGTAGAGGCAGCTCCGTGCTCAATGACATCGGCGCGCCCGCGCATCTTCATCATATCGTAGGTTCTGACCTTCCCCTCTTTGATGACTGCTGCCACAGCATCCCGGATTCGCCGGGCTTTCTCATTTTCATCAATGAAATCCAACATCATACAAGCAGACTCAATCATAGCAATAGGATTGACAATAGAGGTCTCATAATCCGCATACTTAGGAGCACTGCCATGCGTAGGCTCGAAAACCGCTACTCCGGTATCCGGATTGTATTGCGATGAGGCGGCAAAGCCAAGTCCTCCGATAAGACCGGCAAAACCATCGGAAACAATGTCACCAAACATATTTCCTGCCACGATGACACCATAATCTTCCGGATTTTTGGTCAACCACATCATCTGTGCGTCAATGTTTGTATTCCACAGCTGGATTTGCGGATAATCCTTGGCTTGCATTTCTTTTGCCATTTTGAACATCATGCCCGAAGTTTCGCGAATGACGTTGGGTTTTTCGGCAACGGTAACATTGTCATATCCGTATTTTACTGCATGCTCGAAGGCGGCTCTTAATATCCTTTCCGTATATTTTTTTGTGAAAATACGGGTAGAAATAGAGACTTCCTCTTTGGGTGCCCAACCAAAATTTTTCGCAAATTTCGGATGCGTCATCATCGCATCATAGACTTGGTCATCCGGATTAGACCATTCCACACCCCCGTAGAGTCCTTCGGTGTTTTGTCTGAAAATAGCGACATCCACCTGTGGTTCCTCCACGCCTCCGCCGGCAGCGCGACGGATGAAGTTCAACGGATTCCCGATATACGATTTGCACGGACGCATACAAATATCCAATTTGAAATGCTGTCTCAGACCTACAATCGGACTGGAATAGACCAAACCTTTGGCTTGCAATTCCGGATCCAACTCCTCGAAAGCAGCATCTTTAGGTTTGGAAGTGATCGCTCCAAACAAAGCAATTTTATGCTCTTCGAGCAAATCGATAGTCCGCTGGGGAAGAGGGTTCCCTTCCTTTTTCCAAAACTCCCAACCGATATCTCCGGTAACGTAATCAGCTTCAAAACCGGCAGCCTTCAATACTTTCACTGCGGCATCCAATACCACGCCGCCAATGCCGTCCCCCGGCAACAACACAATCGTTCTTTTTGACATATCTATTTATCTTTTTTTATAAAATCTTTGCAAAAGTATATGAATTATTTATGTAAACAACTTTTGACTAATATTTTATATATTTGAACGGGAGAAAAAGAAATATCCTGTTCATTTATAGAAAATTTACCAAATCGTCCTTCCTACAACACCACGACATCAAAATTGAGGAGTTGACTTTTGCCGAAATACAATGTATTGAGCTTGCCGAAATAACGTTTTGAGTATGAGCATAACGAAGTTGCCGGACATTATAGGCAACGCTAATCATTATCTGTCCATAAAGTCGGGAGTCTAGGCTAGAATGTTCAAGAACAAGGCTTGCGAAATACTCAAAATCAAGGAGTTGACTTTTGTCAATGACTGTTTTGAGTATGAGCGTAACGCTTTATTGGACACTATAGACAGACTCTAATTAGTGTCTGTCCATAAAGTCAAGAGCTTGAGCTATAATGTTCGAATTCAAGGCTTGTGAAGTTCTGAAAGCAAAGGAGTTGACTTATGTCAATGACTGGTTTCAGAACGAGCGTAACGCAGAAGTCGGACATTATAGACAAGCTCTAATTATTATCCATTTGCGCCTTTAACATTTTAATTATTTCATTTGTAAAAATTACAGCCCCTTTTTTTTGTAAATGACCCCGATCATAGAAAAACGCTTTGTCCTTATATACGTTATTAAGTGTGTCATATACATAAAAACTAACATGACGATCAGAAAGTTCTTTCATCCTTTTTTCAAACGACACACTGAATTTCCTGTAATTTGGAGGAAAAATAACTATTAAATTAATTTTATTTTCGATGCATAATTTTTGGAATTCAGAATATGCCTCTAATTTTTGAGGAATTTCATCCCGGATATTGTAAGCTATACTTTTTTGATAGTCCCATGTTTCTGTTTTCTTTTGAAAAGATAGAGGCATTGAACCACATTCTAAAATAGTATCTAAACGGGAAAAATGTTTTTTCCAAATATATAAATTATTTCTCTTCATCCGTGCCAAAGCCATAACATACGATAAAAGACCGGATTCCCCCCTTTTTATTAATTCATTGTTTATGTAATCATACTTTACCAGAGGATATAATCTATCAAAACGAAATACAATTGCATTACTCGGGGATAATTCAGCAATATCATCAACAACTAATAGAACATATTTAGGTTTTTTATTAAACTTAATCAGTGTTTCCAAAAGAAATTTATGAAACTCTATATTTGAACCCGGATAGGACAAATTATAAGTACTAACACCCAAACTATCTTCAATTTGTTTAGCAATTACATTTCTTGCACCACGAGATGAGCCCAAAATAATTATATCCTTGTTTATTTTTCCATTAATTAATTTTTCCAATCTTCTATCTACCTCTTTGGAAGGCGCCATAAATATGAAGATATAAAATATCCTGTCTCTTATACACATCTCCG